>JAQGOY010000126.1 GCA_028293375.1 Verrucomicrobiales bacterium
TAAATAACAACCGCACCGAACAAGGAGGCTAAAACCAGTAATCGAAGGTTCTTCATATATTTCCTTTGTGTCGTTGGTTAATGTAGAATTTCTCTACCTGCTTAACCTACAGGGTATTGTTTCCCACTCTCGCCATCCGTTGTCCGATCTTCCCCCTTTTTTGCAGGCACATTGACTTGCCAAAAAAGTCAGGCCTCTTCTCTGTCAAATGCTAGCGGCTACCAATCGATATGCTGCCGCCAAAGTAGGCACTCCCTGGGTATGAAAGTTTCGCTCGAAGTCAGTGATGAAGCTGGAGATTGATTCGGGTGTGGGTACCTCCTGGAAGTTCTTATTGGCATCGAAAACGCGTTTCATTTGCTGGAAATAATCGAGGTCATCGGTTCGTAAGTAGACCACTCCGCCCGGGCGCAGAACACGCGTGCAACGCAACGTGAACTCTTCATTGATCAGCCGGTTTGGACGGTGTTTGCGCTTCGGCCACGGGTCCGGAAAGTAAACATGAATCGCCTGTGCGCTCGGGTGGGGAAGAAGGAAATCGAGGAAGTACCCGGCCTCGATTCTTAATCCGCAAATGTTGCTTAATCCAAATCGTTTGGACTTCTTTTCGATTTTTCGTAAACGCCCCAGCAACCGTTCTACCGCAAAGAAGTTGCTCTCGGGATGTGCCCTGGCATACGCCGCAATGAACGATCCATCCCCGCTTCCAAGCTCGACCTCGATCGGTTGCTCTTTCTGAAAAACGGTGGCTGGGTTCAGCCGCGACAAGATGTTTTCAACTTTGAGGATGATGCCTTCCGTTGTCACCGCAGGCTTGGGTTGATGAGTGGACTGTTCCATTTGTAAGGAGGTTTAAATCTCCTATTCCACGATGGAAGGCAAGGACGGAAGGAAAGGTCAACCCACGGATTACTTCATCTGTTTCACGAATTCGTCTGCCTGGGCAATGGACCTGTTCATCTCCGTGATAAGCTGGGTGATGTCCGCCTGGATATTTGCGCTCTCGCCTTTTAGCGAGGCGATTGCCTGGGCATTCAAATTGTGTTTTAGGAAGAGGACCTGATCATTGAACTTTCGAAGAACTGGATCCATTGTTTGTTCAGCCCGGAGAAGCGCCGTGTGTAATTCTTCATAACGGCTTTTAGTCTCGCTCAACTGAGTTCGGCTCGCGGACTGGAGGCTTGCCGTAGTAATCTGTTGTATCTCTTTCTCCCACTCTGCGAACAGATCCTGCGCCACGGTTTCCACGTCTCGAATCCGTTTGTGAACCGTTTCAGCCTTGCTGGCTGACTTCTCGTAATCAGACTTCAAAGCGGTATAGGTCCGCTCCAAATCTCCCCCTTCAAATTTGGTGATCTCCTTCAATCGAGTAAGCGCATCTTTGAACTGTTGCCCGGCTTCCTTTTGATCATCGCGAGCCGCAACAACTCGTTTTTTGAGCAGGTCTCTTTTGTAGACTCCAACCGATTCGTAGGCCGAGTAGATGCCCTTCCGCACAGTGCTGCCACATCCGGAGGTCATTGCGATAACCGCCAGCATGGAGCATCCCAAACCCAGGATTTTTAACCCGTTCATGGTTCGAAATTAGTGGAACCACACGGAACCGCAATGGGAGGACACCATACTCGATTGCCATCCTTTTCCTTATCCATTAACCTACTGCTGGTGAAAACGTTGATCCTCTTATTCTTCGGTGCATTGGTGGGTGTCGGGGTTTTCATTTATCTCCAAAGCGGCGGTAACCGCGCCGAACTGCAGGGGTCACTGGAACAGAAAATGATCGAGCTCTCCACCAACCAGGTGGCAGATGAGATCGCGAGGACCGGTGTAGTCGTTCGAAAGAAGGCCACTGACTTGGGCTCAGCCATTGCCAGCGCTACCGATGATGCCCGAACTTCCGCCACGATTCTTGGTAAGTTTGCTCAGGATGATCAGGTTTCCGCGCTCCACATTTCCGTCAACACCACCTCTGGTTTGGTCACTCTCTCGGGGAAGGTCAGATCGCATGCGGAAATTGCCCGTGCGATTCAATTAGCCATGCAGGTGGACGGCGTCACGCAAGTCGTTTCCACCCTTCAGGTGATCCGATGAACCCGGACTCAATTCGTTTTGAGGACTATGTTCTTTAGCTCGGCTGTCGCCGAATAGGTTGCGAAACCCAACGGTTTGGAAAGGGCGATTTCTCCCGACCGAAGCGAGATTTTTTTACCCGTCGTGTTCACATCGATGACTTTGTCCTTATCGATCCAGACTTGCATCCGATTTGCCAGAACCGCGAGTCGGATATGATACCAGCGCTTGTCTTCGAAATAGAGAAACTTTGTTGTTTCATTCTCTGACGCATCCAGATCATCCAGGCTGGAAAGCCCCACCAGCGTGCCCCCCCACCCACCGACAATCAATGTGCAGAAGGAGTCGGCCACCGGGAAGGTCAGCCCGCAAAAAAAGTCATTCCCCAGCGTGCGCCGGGCGTCGAGTTCGATCTCGTAGTCAATCTTTGGCAGGAGCGAATCGTTGGTATAAGTAACCCCGGACAACGGACCGCCCATCCCAATGACTAATGCACCCTTGTCCGCCATGATCTCACCATCGGTTCCGAATGCAGACCCTTTCCACCCAGCGAGCGATTTGCCATCGAAGAGGGAAATGGTTTTACTGAATTGCGTAATTGGCTTGGACAAAGGAACCTGTGAGCTCGCGGGAGGAATACCCGCTGCGGAAACTGGAGGCGCGCTGGGAGCGCGTTCGGTTTTACATCCTGCGGCCAGAAGGCACATCGCTGCAAGCACGGCTGCTGCGGACACTTTGCGGTTCATGGAGATAACAGACTATTAAATTGCCAGTATCAAAAGGAAAAAGATGCGTTCGAGCCTGATAAAATGGGTCGATGATTCCGTCATTCGAGCTGCCGCTGCTGCCGTTAATAGGCTCGATCATCCTGACGCCGCGTATGCAGAAGCCATGGCGCTGCTTTCCTCAAATACCTTATTTCCTGAGATCACCGAATCCATCGAGCCGATCAGCATTGATCATAAAGGGGACTTTCAATTTCGCTCGCAGGCTCGCAGCTCCTATCCTCCTAATGAAACCGTCCACGGCCGATTCTATGGCGATGTATCTCAGCTCGCTACGAAACCCTGTGTCATTCTTCTTCATGGTTGGAACGACCAATTTGGCTATCGCTATCGTTTCCCCTGGATGGGACGAAGAATGGCAAAAAAGGGCCTCCATTCGGTTCGGCTGACTCTGCCCTATCACTTCGACAGATATGTCCAGGGTCGCGATTTCATTTGCGGCGACATCGTAAGCACCATCGAAGCTGTTGGCCAGGCAGTCACCGATATCAGAACTCTTATCTCCATGCTGAAAGCAGCAGGAGTCGAAAAGATTGGTATATGGGGAGCCTCGCTGGGAGCGCTTCTCTCGGGGCTTGTCATGACCAGGGATTCCAGGTTGAACTGCGGAGTCCTTGCAGTTCCGGTGACCGATCTGGAACATGCCATCGATAACCTGGGCTTTTGTCAGCCGATCAAGCGCAGCCTAAATGGAAGGCGCCTGCCATTAACGGCTTTCGATCTAATGCATCAAACACCACAACTGAGTCCTGAAAACATCCTGGTAGTCGCGGGCAAATACGACCAGTTTTCACCCCTGGAGATAATTCGGGATCTGGCCAGGAAATGGAACGTAAAGAACCTGTGGGAACTCGAGCATGGTCACATCACCTCCTTGATGATGCCACGAAACTCCTTCCGCATTTGCCGCTGGCTTGAGGATAAACTGGTCAAGGGGAGGTAATTCTCCGGCTAACGGCAGTCGATCGTTCCAAATAGAAACGGTGTGGGAAATCCATTGCTTTGGTGATCCCTATCCGTGTGGTCGAAACGACCGGTCCCATTTCCGCTATAAACTGTTTCTGGCTGGTGTTCCGGCAAATGCGTAAAGGCGATGTAGGGTCAGTAAGATCGAGTCCATTCGCTTCGCGTTTGATGCCGAGTGCTGAACACAATTTACCAGGGCCATTGGTAAGAGCCTCGCGCTTGACTCCTCGATTCACCAGCATTCGCTCCAGTCCAAATGCAGGTTCGAGGGCCCGGATCAACACCGCTTCTGCAATACCTTCCGGGCAGCAGACCGCGTTCACGCAGAAGTGGCACCCATAAATAAAATAGACATAGCTAAGCCCCGCTTTTCCGAACATCGTCGCATTGCGAGCAGTTCGGCCTCGGGAAGCATGGCAGGCTGGATCGTTTTGGCCGTACGCCTCCGTTTCGACAATGATTCCCCCAACCACCCCCTCGGCGGTTTCATGAATCAAAAAGTGCCCAAGCAGCAGGGGAGCGACAATCTCGGCAGAAGGTCGATAAAACTGTTCACCCAGCGGAACAAGTTTGAGCGCATCGTTTCTCTCCATTGTTGGTTCTCGACGTAAGAGTGATTTTGACTTCACTTTGAGCTATTATAACCTGTGGAAGACGACCGGACCATCTTTTCGGTAGGGCATTCAAATATTTCGTTGGAGCGCTTCAATGGCTTGTTAAAAGATGCATCCATCGAGGAGATCGCCGATGTCCGGCGTTTCCCGGGTTCAAAGCGATACCCCCACTTCGAAAAGAGCTTCTTGAAAGCGGAACTGGGGAAGGTAGGAATTGGTTACGTTCATTTTCCTGAAATGGGTGGCAGAAGAACACCATCGCCCGATTCGATTAATGATCGGTGGCGAAGCGCCCAGTTTCGAGGTTATGCAGATCACATGAAAAGCGAAGAGTTCAGAATTGCTTTTCTCCAATTAAAAAGGATTGCGTCCAACCTTCGGGTGGCGTGCATGTGTGCAGAGGGACTCTGGTGGCAATGCCATCGGTCACTCATTTGTGATCTTCTAAAATCGGAGGGTTGGAAGGTTTGGCACATTCTTCCGAGTGGGAAGCTCCAGGAACATCCTTACAGTTCTGCTGCAGTGGTTCTTGATGGAAGGCTCTCCTATTCTTCAAAGAACGCACCAGAATCAGTTGGCGAGTCCAGCCAGGAAACGCTTCTTTGAAACCTTCTTCAACGATTTCTTTAGAAGGTACTTTAGGGACGGTTTTGGCTGGGAGAGTTTTGTTTCGATAAACGCCAATACCGCTGCCTCTTCCGGCCGAAGACTGGAAAGCTCCTCTCGCATTTGCCGATTGGCTCTTTTCCGTAGCGTTTCCACCAACGTTCCATCCAGGTAAGAATCGAAAATGATGGGGTGGATATAACATTTTTTGCATATGGCAGGTGTGTTTCCCAAACGTTGGGAAACCGATTCAATCGCGGCTATAACGTTTTTTTTGGCCTGTGTCTGAGAATCAAATTTTTCAAACTCCTGCAATGCGAGCGCCGCGAGTACCGTTCCCGCCCAGGTGCGAAAATCCTTCGCCGAAAATTCCTCTCCAGCGATTTCTCGAAGGTAATCGTTCACGTCGTTGGAGCTGATGGACTGCCGATTCCCCTCCGGGTCGATAAACTGAAACAATTCCTGGCCCGGGATGTCCTGGCATTTCTTCACAATCCTGGCCAGTTTTGGATCCTGCACATCCACATCGTGTTTTTTTCCACTTTTACCTTTGAAATGAAATCGGATGGAGCTTCCGCGTACTTCAACATGCCGATCTCGCATCGTCGTGAGGCCAAACGACTGATTCTGTTTAACGTATTCTTCGTTTCCCACCCGGATTAAACTGATTTCAAGGAGTTTAATAACCGTCGCGAGCACTTTTTGTTTTGGTAACCCATCTTTGTTGAGATGTCGCTGCACCGACTTGCGTATCCGTGGCAACGATCTTCCGAACTCCAGCATTCGGTTGAATTTGGTTTCATCTCGTACCTCCCTCCAACGGGGATGGTACCGGTGTTGTTTTCTCCCTTTGATATCTCTTCCTGTGGCCTGTAGATGCCCATTCTGAGTGGCGCAAATCCATACGTCGGTCCACGCAGGTGGAATCGCGAGCGATTTGATCCGTCCAAGGGTTTCTTTATCTTTGACGATTGCCCCGTCCGGACCTCTGAAATGAAATGCTTTTCCTCGTTTTTCTCGAGAAATCCCTGGCGTATCTGCTGTGATATATCGAAGCCCCGCGAAACGAGCCACTTCCACCGGGTGGGTGGTTGAATCAATCCCTTTGCTTCGTGAATGCACGTCGCAATATCGACTCTAAAAATTCAAACTACCATGAGTTGCTGGATGTATCATGAATCAGGTAACCTGAGGATGCATTCCCGTCTCTTTAGGCTTGAAAGCCTTATAGTTCAGGCCATGCTCAGTCACCCACATTGGACAGGTGTCGAAGTTCGCCTTTTTGCCAGATTATGTTTTAAGAAATTCTTCCTCGGGAAGGCAGCCGGTTGCAGTTTTTCAGGCGAACCATCACGTTCTGCTCCAGTCGAGTTTTTATGAAGTAGTCAGCGAAAGTTACGCAAATTCACATCGAAAGCCACGATTGTTGAATGATTGCAGGCTTTGATAGGATCAAACGTTAGAATATAAGTTAGAAAGTTTTATGAGCGATATCATTTTTCCGTGTTCCAAATGTGGTAAGGACATCCAGGTGGATGAACAGTTCAAAGGCCAAAGCATCGTTTGCCCTATCTGCAATAAAGAAACTGTTATCCCGCTAACTCAGCCGAAACAAACGAGGCTGACCGTCGCCCCGCATGAGAAGCCAACCGCTCCAGCTCCTTTGCACCCTCAACCTGTCCAGACCAAGAAAAAAGGAGGCACCGCCCTTGACAAGACAGTCGCCACCGCTCGCCGCCGAAAGATCACAAATGCGATCATTGTGGTGGCTTTGCTGATTGCTCTTCCTGTTATTGGCTACAAATTTTTTCCCGACATGATGCATTCGGTGGTTGGCAAATACCATTCCATGAGAGGCGAGACCAATGCCACCGATGTTGCCACCAACACTGTGGCAACAGCCCCCACCAACGCCATCCCTGTGGTAACCAATGTGCCTCCTCCCGAATGGAATATTGCGATTTCAGATATCGAAATTCCGGCCATCAAAGCGCAGGGATCAATCGCTGGCAAAGAATTCAGAGTGGATGTGGCCAGATTGGATAAGAACATTCTCTATTTGAGACAGGGGACAAATGCAGTTCCAGAAATGGAATTTCAGGTTTTTACGGGGTTAAGAGCAACCGACACCGTAGATGGTAAGTTTTGGAATATTCCTGTGACTCAAAAAGCGGGGGCTCTCACTGTGGTTAAAAGGTGGACTCCAAATCCTGCTTACGCACCTAAACAACTGAATTTTGGTGGCGGTGGCTATGCGCTTCGGCTGGAGTTCGGAACTCCTTCGGGTGGAAAGACCCCCGGCAAAATCTATCTCTCGCTCCAGGATCCAGAGAAGTCTTTTGTGGCGGGTACCTTTGTCGCCCTCCCAGCTCCAGCGGTCACCAGCATAACTGCTCAACCCGGTGCTCCCGTTGGAAACCCGCAGACAGCCGGCCAGCCTGGATCCCAGGGTAGCCAACCCCGCGGACTAACGCCTGCTCAACGCGCCGCAAGGCCAGCCACCAGTGCTCAGCCTGTGGATCAAAAGTTCAACGATATTTATAATCATAAATGAAGATCGCTTTGGGGTCTGACCACGCGGGCTTTGCGTACAAAGAAATAGTCAAAACACACCTCAAGACTCTCGGGCATGAGGTTCGTGATTTTGGAACCTTCTCAACGGAATCGGTCGATTACCCGGATTACATCCGCCCCGCCGCCCAATCGGTTGCAAACAAAGAATACGAACGGGCAATCGTTTTCGGAGGTTCGGGAAACGGCGAAGCCATCGTTGCCAACAAAGTGCCTGGCGTTCGTTGCGGCCTTTGTTGGACGGTTGAGGTGGCCCGGTTAAATCGCGCCCACAATGACGGAAATGTTCTTTCCATCGGCGAACGTGTCACTCCTTCTGAACTGTTGATTCCCATTGTCGACTGTTGGCTTAACACTCCGTTTGAAGGCGGGAGGCACCTGCGCCGGATAGAGAAAATGGAGTAGCGATGAATGTTCCCGACGGTTGGAAAAAGCAGTTGGATGGCGAAATTGCGAAGCCGTACTTTGCGGAACTTGTCCAATTCGTAAACGATGAGCGTAAACATCACATCATCCATCCAGCAGACGGAGATGTCTTTGCCGCTCTGGCGGCTACTCCCTTTCAGAAAACCAGGGTTCTGCTGCTCGGGCAGGACCCTTATCATGGCGAAGACCAGGCTCACGGTTTGAGTTTTTCCGTTCGCGATGGAGTACCGTTTCCGAGATCTTTACGAAACATCTTTAAAGAACTTCAGGCTGACCAGGGCTGTGAAATGCCAAAAAGCGGATGCCTCCTTCCCTGGGCCAGGCAAGGTGTGTTGTTGTTGAATGCGGTACTAACCGTCCGAACCGGCGAGGCAAATTCTCATAAAGCCAAAGGCTGGGAGACATTTACGGACGCTATTATTAGAGTTTTGAACGAAGAGAAAGCCGCCATGGTATTTCTGTTGTGGGGAGGCTACGCCTTCAAAAAGGCCGAACTGATTGACAGCCAAAAACATCGAATTATTCGAATGGCTCACCCTTCACCACTTTCGGCTTCCAGGGGCTTTTTCGGTTCAAAGCCTTTTTCGAAAACCAATAACGCTTTAAAAGAACTGGAACAGCAACCCATTGACTGGTGTTTATCATGAGAGGCAAAAATTGTATAAGATTCAAGCTCGTCCTGTTACTGGTAGCGATTGCATACTGCCCGTGCATGAACGCTGCGGTTCCTCCCCTTATCATACCTCCGTCCATCAGCGACTGGAATATCAGTCGCAAAGCAATTCGGACTGAATTGGTTCAACTGCTCGGGGACCTGCCCGCCCGCCCTGCGGAGCCGAAAGTCAAAGTTTTAAAGGTAGAGCAACGCGGGGATATCATTGTTGAAAAAATTGAAATCGAGAACGGTGCAGGTGATGTGATTCCGGCCTATGTCGTGAAATCAATCGAAAGCAAGGGAAAGCACCCGGCGATCCTTTACTGTCATTGGCATGGCGGCGAGTATGACATTGGAAAAGAAGAACTGTTCCAAAAGAAACACACTCCGGAGATTCCCGCGTTTGTTTTAGCCAAACAAGGCTACATCGTGATCGCTCCCGATGCTTACGGATTTGGCGAGCGATCTGGAAAAGGTCCCGGCGGTCCTGCTGAGAAAGGGAGCAAAGAGGAAATGAGTCTCAGCAAACTGAATTTGTGGTATGGGCGCACTCTGTGGGGCATGATCGTGAGGGATGACCAAATAGCCCTCGATTATTTGATCTCACGATCAGATGTTGACTCGTCACGGATTGGTTGCACGGGCATCAGCATGGGAGCAACGCGGACCTGGTGGCTGACAGCCCTCGACGAGAGGATCAAGAGTGGAGTAGCAGTGGCATGCCTGACCCGTTACCAGGAATTAATCGAAAATCAACAGTTGGCTGCTCATGGGATTTATTATTTCGTGCCTGGGATTTTGAAACACTTCGACACTGAGGCCATTGTTTCCCTCTCGGCTCCGCGTCCAATGTTGTTTATGACAGGTGATCAGGATGGAGGATCGCCCGCAGCTGGAATTCGACGCATCAATGCCTCTGTGGAGAAAATTTATCAGCTTTATGGAAAAGCCGACTCTTTCCAAAGTGAGATTTATCCCCAAGTTGGCCACGAATACACCCCCGAAATGTGGCAAAAAATGGTAGGCTGGTTCGGTAAGAATCTATAAAAAAAGCCGCAGGTGAAAACCTGCGGCTTTGGCAAAAGGGTTCTATCAAACGTTATAGGTGGAGCTGGAAGTATTGCCGCCGCGACCTGTCCAATTGGTATGAAAAAATTGACCGCGAGGCTGATCGAGGCGTTCGTAAGTGTGAGCACCGAAAAAGTCCCTCTGAGCTTGCAACAAGTTTGCCGGAAGCCGCTCACAACGATAGGAGTCGTAGAAGTTGAGCGCTGTTGAGAATGTCGGGACCGGAATTCCTTTCTTGGCTGCCACAGCGACAACACTCCGCCATCCTTTTTGGGATTTCTTGATTTCGCCGCGGAAATAATTGTCCAATAGGAGATTTGTGAGCTTTGGCTTGTTGTCGTAAGCTTCCTTGATCTTGCCAAGGAACCTGCTGCGGATAATGCAGCCCCCGCGCCACATCAGAGCGATACCGCCATAATTCAAATTCCAATTGTATTCTTTCGCTGCAGCACGCAAGAGCATGTATCCCTGCGCGTAAGAAATGATCTTCGAGGCATAGAGCGCCAGGCGAATATCCTCAATGAATTTGTCGCGCGGCAAGGAAATTTTGGGATTGGGGCCCTTCAGTTTTTTAGCCGCAGCTACACGTTCTTCTTTCAATGCTGAAATACAACGGGAATAAACCGCTTCAGAGATGAGTGTGACCGGAATCCCCAGGTCCTGGGAGTTGACCACTGTCCATTTGCCGGTTCCCTTTTGCCCTGCGGTATCCAGGATTTTGTCGACGAGAGAAGTGCCGTCAGTGTCCTTGAATGCAAGAATATCGCGGGTGATCTCAATCAAGTAAGAATCAAGTTCGCTTTCGTTCCACTTGGCAAAAACCTGATGCATTTCATCGGCGGTCATTCCCAGGCCATCCTTCATCAATTGGTACGCTTCGCAAATTAATTGCATGTCTCCGTATTCGATGCCGTTGTGAACCATTTTCACATAGTGACCCGCTCCGTTTTCACCCACCCAGTCGCAGCAGGGAGAACCATCCTCGACTTTGGCAGAAATAGACTGGAAAATTTCTTTGACGTGCGGCCATGCGGCAGGAGATCCACCGGGCATGATGGAAGGTCCGCGGCGCGCACCTTCTTCTCCACCCGACACACCAGTCCCAATGAATAGTAGTCCCTTTTCCTCCAGATACTTGGTGCGGCGCACGCTGTCCCCGAATAAGGAATTTCCACCGTCGATAATAATATCTCCTGGTTCAAGAAGCGGGACGAGGTGCTCAATAAATTCGTCCACGGCTGAACCTGCCTTTACCAGCATCATGATCCTGCGAGGTCGTTTCAAAAGGCCGACCATTTCCTGAAGGGTATGCGCTCCGATAACCTTGGTGCCTTTGGCTTCCTTGTTGAGGAAGTCATCTACCTTGGAGACGGTACGGTTAAAGACGACGACAGTGTAACCATGGTCGTTCATGTTGAGGACAAGATTTTGGCCCATGACGGCCAAACCGATCAATGCAATATCAGCTATAGGTTCCATTTGTAATGAGCGTTATGATCCAAATTGCAGGCGCGGATCGACTTCAAGGATTGTTTTTAAATTCTCCCAGGTAACGTCGTTCATAGTAAAGAACGCGTTCAAGTAAACTGCCACCTCTTCAGCCGGATATTTGGCCAACAACTGATCTATTGCTGGTTTCAATTTTATATCCTCCATTTCGACCGGAAGGTCGTCGACAGTTCCATCTTTGTGAGGCACTCCCAGCGCCGTAAGGAAATCGATAAGCATGTCTTTGTGCTTCTTGAGCAGCCAACCGCGGATCAGATTCCCCGCTACTACGTCGAGGTAAGGCTTGGCAAGGACGGCGGCCATGTCGGCGTGACGTTCTGCTTTTGGCTTGCGTTCGAGGAAAATCGGACGAACTTTTTTTGCCTCAGCCACCCCTTTTACCGTCAGGCGATAGAGGTCCTTATCGGAAGCAAAAGCTTGCTCCAATATCTGGGTGGCAAGGCCGGAGGACATGAATCCAAACAACTCGTGTGCAGTAAGCATAATTTGTTTTTTCGGGTCGCAACTTATCCGGCTGCGACCAAAGAAATCTTCTCTTTTCGGGCTAGTTGTTCTACCCGATCTTTCTCCAACAACAAGGTTTTTTCAGCCTCAAAAGCGAGCGTTCTGATGCCGGCCTGCGCGCAAATTTCGATTGTTCGAGCCCCGACACAGGGGATATCGAACCGAAAATCGTGATTCTTTTTCGCAACTTTAACGGCGACAGCACCGCCTTTTTTGCCCGCCAGAACCCCGCCGCGCTTCAAACATTCATCGGTTCCTTCAAATCCTTCCACTGCCAGGATCGTTCCTTCTTTCACGACCACTGTTTGGCCGATCTCAAGCTCCGAGACCGCCTTAGCCATCCTGAAGCCGAAATCGACTTCTTCCAACTGCTGCTTCGAAGGTTTAATGCCAAGTGTAAAACCTTTTCCGGGCATATGTGCGGCAAGCCAGGGGGTGGCTTCTACTAATTCAATGCCATCTTTTCCTAGCTCTGCTGCAATTCCTCCAAATATCGTATGGGCATTTTTTTCCTTAAGCCGCATCAACATGGCGATCGCTCGGAGGTCTGGGCGAAGATCGAACAAGTTCTTTGGCGCGATTTGCCCCACCATGACGCATTGTTGTATGTCGTGCTCCTTGAAAGCGCGAATAAGACGGTTCAGCTGGCCTACGCGGACCCATTCGATTTCATCGACCCACTTGGAAAGATTGGGATCGGTTTCGTTCTCGAATGCCACCGCAAACAGCCGGGATACTCCTTTTTTGCGAGCCTCCTCGGCAAATAGAAACGGCAATGTGCGGTTTCCCGCTATCATTCCCATCGATCTAACAGCCGTTGACACGGCGAGATTGTGGTGGAAGAGCAGTTTCCCTGCAATTGAATATCCATGAAAAACTGATCCGAGGTCCGTCTGTCGGATTTGACTGTCAATGATTCTCCTTGGGTCTAGCCCCGTTTTGAATACTGCCAAATGGCAGTGCAGAATGGATAATCTGGCTTGGCACGATCTAGGCTTCGCTAATCCGGTGATCCAAAGTTTACCTAAATGAATGTACGACTTAAACTTCATCTCTTTTTCGGGCTGAAGAAGTGCCTTTTTGCAACGATTGTCTTTGCCTCATCAGTGTGCGTTCCCTTTGTTGTGATTTCACAGTCGGCGCAGTATCCGACCATTACTAATCTCAGCTCACTCCAGAGGCTTCCGATGGCAGATGCAGCGAAGGGCCTGACGGTGCGTCTATCAGCTAGTGTTTCATTTTACGATCCCGCATGGAATATCTTGTTTATCGAGGATGGAATGGCTGGAGCATATGTCTGGATTCCTGCTAAAAAACCCGATTTGAAGGTTGGGCAGGGGATTTTGATAACTGGATTTACGGAGAAAAGTGGTTTTCATCCGGTGATTACTCGGCCCACCTTCTCTGCTGATCCAGGCGCGCCAGGTCTCAAGCTTCAAAATGTTGCCATCAAAGATTTAATGGATGGCTCCAGGGATTGCAGGTGGGTGGAAGTGGAGGGAAGGTTTGTCAAAGCAACCGAGCAGGGAGACCACCTTCAAATCGAATTGGACGGAAATGGCACCGCCCTCCAGATGTTTATTCCGTCCGCTTCGCTAAAAGATGTCGCACGACTGGAGGGCTCCCGAATCAAGGTCCAGGGAGTTGCAGCCACATCCATGAGCAACGGTGTCGTTTCCAAAGTGACGCTCATGATTCCGTCTCTGGCGAACCTGGAAATAGACCGTTTTTGGACCGATGAAATTTTCCGACTGGTCCCGGAAGATTTTTCAAGCTCATCGTTGACCACCAATAAGCAGGGCTTAATGAGAGTGAGAGGAGTGATCACCAAAGTAAATGGGCCTCGGTCCTTTCAGTTGAAAATCAATTCCTCGAAAATAATAAATATAGAGTCGCTGCAGGAATCTGAACTGAATGAAGGGTGGATCCTTGATGTCGTTGGGAATTACGTGGCAGGAGGGTCCCCCAAAATTGCCGATGCTTTCTATTTGAGGACTGGCTTTGCCGACCCTGAACAGTATGGCAAAAGTGGCAATGGGGAAGTTCTCCCATCCGTAACGGCTATTCGCAGTTTAAAATCCGATCAGGCGAGATTGAAGAAGCGGGTCGCCTTAAGCGGGGTGGTGACTTATATCGATCCAAAATGGGGGAACATTTTTTTCCAGGGAGCAAGTGGTGGTATTTATGTGGATGGGAGCAAAGGACCTTGTGACGTGCAGGTAGGTGATTCCGTGGTGTTAAATGGCAGTACGGGTAATGGTGATTTTGGCCCAATTATCAGAGACCCAGAATTCCGTATTTTACGAAGGGGCCAATTGCCAGCCACCCGTCTCTTGTATTTCGAGCAGTTGTTTACAGGAAGATATGACTGTGATTGGGTGGAGACAGCAGGGGTTGTGCGTTCCGCTTCCATGAACGATGGCCACCTTGTGCTCGAACTTTGGACAGGAGGTTCATCAGCTACCGTTATTGTTCCTGACTGGAACGAAAGCCATGACCAAGAAAAATTCGTTGATTCCCGAATCCAATTCCGCGGCGTAGCGGGATCTAAACTAGACGAGAAAAACCATTTTCGAGGTTTGCAATTCTTTGTTCCGGGGGCGGAAATGCTCAAGATAATAGAACCACCGACCCCGTCAGAAAACCTGCCTGTGACTCCGATCAATACTTTGTTCGGGTTCTCACCGGAAATGGAAATTGGACATCGAATCAAGACCAGGGGAGTCGTTTCGCTTCGAAGCGGCAAGGGCAAAAGCCTGTTTATTCAGGACGGCAATAATGCGATTTATGTCGAAGGGGCCAACTTCAATGCAGAACCTGGAGATGTGGTGGAAATCGTGGGGTTTCCCCGCCTGGGACCCATCGTACCCGTAATGCAGGATCCCAAGGTTGTTCGTGTTGGCCACACCAACTCACCCATGCCGGTGAGAATTTTTGATCCGCAGGAAATTCTCCAAAAGAAATTGGACGCACAGTTGGTGGAATTGGATGCTCGATTGCTTGATATCATAAAATCCTCGGGTCAGAAGGTCATTATTCTTCAGTCAGGGTTGGACGTGTTTGATGCGCACCTTGATCTGGACGACTCAAACTTCATCTCCAAATTGAAGCCCGGCAGCCTGATTAGACTTCGCGGAGTAGCATCAATCCAGGTGGATGAATGGAACAAACCGCGTTTTTTTCGAATTCTAGTAGGAAGCAGCAGGGACGTCGAATTGCTTTCAAGTCCTCCATTTTGGACTTTGCGTCATTTGCTTGTGCTGACTGGAGGCATCCTTTTCGTAGCTGGCCTGGTGCTGATTTACGCAGTTTTACTAAAGCGACGAGTCAATGAACAAACTTCACGGATTCGCGAAGAATTGGAAAAGTCAGCCGTTTTGAAGGAACGCT
>JAQGOY010000129.1 GCA_028293375.1 Verrucomicrobiales bacterium
CGGTATTTCAGGGCGAATTCCCAAATCGAGAACAGGAAAGATGAGGACCTGACGCTGACCGGGTGGAAGGCGATCCGAACAACGCTCTGACTGTTTTGGATCTACAGCCATAATTCGAGCCCAGCGCTCTTTCGCCGCTATGTATTTTTCTTTCATGCACCGCTTGCGCCTGTGCGGTGGGCTTATTTGGAAGGCTTTTGCCAACCGCCGCCCAACGCCTTAATCAAAGCGACCGAGGCAATTTGTCGCTCCGCGCTAAGTCTCACCGTTTCCTGTTCTCTTGCCAATTCCTCATTCTGGGCGGTGGCCACTTCAAGAAATGTCACCAGTCCGGACCGATAACGATTGGAGGCGATTTCCAAGGTTTTTCTGGAGGAAGTCAGTGCGGCGTTTTTTGAGACAAGCTCTTCCGCCAGCAATCGTTGTGCTGCCAGGTTGTCCTCCACTTCGGAGAATGCAACCAGAACGGTTTGTCTATAATCGGCAACGGTTTCTTCGTGGGCGAACTTCGCTTGCCTGTACCTTGCGCGCAACTGGCCGCCTTCAAATAAAGGAAGAGTTAGGGACGGGCCCACCGCCCAGAATCGACTCGGCCCACTGAAAAGGGAACTGGCGCTCACACTTTCGAATCCTGCGGAACCGTTGAGTCGCAAGGTCGGGAAAAAAGCCGCCTTTGCCACACCTATCCCGGCATTGGCTGCCGCCATGCGTCGCTCGGCGGAGGCAATGTCCGGACGCCGCTCGAGCAGTTCGGAGGGCAATCCCGAAGGAAGGGTAAGAGGTGGCTTGGAAACGGGACGACGCTCGAGTCTAAAGGTGGACGGATATTCGCCAACCAGCACGGCCAGCGCATGTTCCAGTTTGACCCTTTGCAATTCAATCGCGGGGAGTTGACCCTCCGTACTACGCAGGATGGTTTCGGCTTGTGAGACATCGAGATCTGAAACGATCCCTCCCTTGCGTCGATTCCTTGTCAACTCCAGCGACTTGGAAAACACTGAAATATTGGTGCGCAACAGGGAGATTTGATCGTCCAGTGAGTGGAGAGTAAACCAATCGCTTGCGATTTCGGCCTGTATGCTTAAACGCAGCGTCTCCACCAGGTCGGCAGCGGCTTCTTCACTGGCTTTGCTCGCTTCCATCCCACGTCTCACTTTCCCCCAAAGATCCAGCTCGTAATTCAGATCGAGGGGGACTGTATATGTATTGAACGTGTCTGGTTGACCGGTGGAAACGCCATTGACAGGCCGGTTGGCGGATTGCCGCTCACGTTGCAATGATCCGGAGACCCCGATGTGAGGAAACAATCCTGCTCTTGAGACATTAAAAAGCTCACGTGCCTGATTAAATCTCTCCTGCTCTGCCTTGAAGGTTTGATTGGAGTCACTTGCCTTTTCCTCCAGCTGGTTGAGTTCCTCATCCTCAAAAATCTGCCACCACTTTCCTCGCGGGAGATTTGCCTGAGGTTCGGCCACCTTCCACTCCGTTCCGAGGTCCTGGTACTGCGCAGGAACTTCAGTCGATGAAGGTTTTTTATAGTCCGGTCCCACGAGGCAGCCCGACAAAAATGAAGCTCCAGCCAACCCGAGACATACTCCATGGAATATCCGCGTTTGCTTCAATTGAACTTTAATACCCGCCGTTGCGTTCATTGTGGAGTTTCACCCTCTTGCATTTCCGAAATACGAACCGTAACTCCGGCGGTGAGGGAGTCGGAGGGGTTATTAATGACTTTGTCGCTCGCGGAAAGACCGGCCAACACTTCAAACGTTTTACCGAAGTCTCGTCCAATGGTTATGGTTTTCAACTGAACTTTGTTGTTGCCGTCGACTATGCCAACTTGCGTTCCTTCAGCCCGGAAAATCAAAGTCGTGCTGGGAATCAAAAGACCTACGTTTTGTTTGATGTCAGGGAAACGCACTTCAGCATAACTTCCTGCCAGGATTTGATGCCCCTGGTTATCCACAGTCAACTCGGTAAGAAGGGTTCGGGAATCAGGGTCAATCATTCCAGAAGTTCGAGCAACCGTTGCAGTGAAACTGTGTCCGGCGTTTTCGGGCACCAACAAACTAGCGACACCGTTGGTCACAATGTTTCCAGCTGCGGACTGGGGAACCCTGACGAAGACTCGCAAGGTGTTCATGTCCGCCAGTGAATACAGTTCTTTGCCAGTGGCAATCAAATCCCCCACATCAATTCTCCGGCCCGTAACCGTGCCCGAAAACGGCGCCGTCACATGGGTGAAACTTAACAGTCTTTCCAACCTGCGGACGGCAGCCTCGGACGCCTCGACATCCGCTTTCTTGAGGGCCAAATCTGCCGTCTTTTCGGCTGCCTCTTGTTCGCTGACACTCGCACTTTTTAGAAGATCGGCCCACCGCGCTGCAGTTGTTTGAGCAAGTCCCAAAGCGGCTTGAGATCTGCCGAGCCCTGCGGTGGCGCTGGCCAACTCCTGCTCCAGCTCGGGGGCGTCAATGTCTGCCAGGACTTGTCCTGCCTGCACGACGCTGCCTATGTCGTTGTACCATTTTTTGATAAAGCCATTGGCCCGGGCGTAGATCCTGGCCTCCGTTGCCGGCCTTACCTCTGCTGCCAGGCTTAATCCCGAGAGGGCCTTGCCGGGGACGGGAAAGACCACGCTGACGGTGGTTACCGCCATCTCACGAGTCTCCGATTGCAGTTGGTGACCGTTTCTTAAGCGGGGCAAAAGACCCACAACCAGTCCAATGCCCAGAATGATGATGATGCATAGCGCCCATAGCCACAGGCGCGGCGCACCCTTCCTTGCCCCTGGGTAGGCTGAAACGGCAGCCCCTGCTGGCCTTTGCGGGCTTGATGTGGTTTCTACTCTATTCATGTTAATGATTGCTTGGCGATTTCACCTCGAAAGACCAACACTTCTTCTTCCGCAGGTATCGGCCGTTTCGTTTTTCGATGCAAAAAGCTGAATACCACCGGGACGAAGAACAGGGTGGCCACCGTGGCGAAAATCAATCCCCCGATGACTGCTCTACCCAGAGGGGCATTTTGTTCACCGCCCTCACCCAGACCGAGGCTAAGGGGTAGCATTCCTATAATCATTGCCAAGGCAGTCATGATGACAGGCCGAAGCCGGCCAGCGCCTGCGGTGAGCGCTGCTTGCAGCGCATCCATGCCCAAATCCAAATTCGAACGGGCAAAACTAATAACCAGGACGGCGTTGGCGGTGGCCACACCGAGGCACATAATCGCGCCCATCAGGGCGGGAACGCTTAAGGTCGTAAAAGTGACAAACAGCCCCCAAATGACCCCGGTTAATGCGCCCGGAAGAGCTGTAATAATGATGAAAGGATCCAGCCAATTCTGAAAATTCACCACCAGCAACAAATACACGAGGGTGATGGCTCCCAACAGACCGATTCCCAATCCAAGGAAGCTGGAATGCATCGTTTCTGCCTGGCCTCTAAGCATCAATTGAGTACCACGCGGAAGACTTTTTGTCGTCTCCTCCAAAATGGGACGAAGATCTTTCAACACGCCTCCCAAGTCGCGTCCACTCACGCCGCCGAATATATCGATGACTGGCGCAACATTATAATGGGAAACAACGGGTACGCCGTTGGTTCGGGTCATGGTTGCCAGGTTGGCGAGGACCTGGGAGTTGCTGCTTCCGGATTTTCCACCGCCTACCGCCAGTGAATTTAACGCTTCCACTGAACCCAAATCACGCTCCGGTGCCCGGGCATTAATAAGGTATTGAATGCCGATGGTGGGATTGAGCCAATAGGCGGGCGCCACCTGCCCGTTTCCACTTACGCTGAGCAGGACCGCATTGGCGACATCTCTTTCTGACAGGCCAACCTCTGCTGCTTTTTCACGATCAATATTAAACTTCAACTTTTGCAAGTCGGACGGTTGCTGAACACGCACGTCCACTGCCCCTGGAATTTTTCGCATCTTTTCAGCCAGAATGGAGGCTATTTCCCGGTTCTTGACCTGGTTTCTTCCCACGATTTGGACGTTCAAAGGCGCGGGAATTCCAAAGTTGAGGGTCTGACTCACGATATCCGCCGGAAGGAAGTAAAATGTGATTCCTGGAAACTGTTTTGATAACTGAATACGAAGGCGCCGCACATACTCATCGGTTGGCCGATGTCCTTCAGCAAGGGAAACGAGGATATCCGCATCGCCCGTCCCAATAAGGCCATTGTTGCTGTAGCTCAGGCTGATGCCGGAATTGGGAATACCAATGTTATCCAACATTCCTTCCATTTCCTTTTTTGGAATTGCCTTGCGAATGGCCGTCTCCACTTCGTCGACTAATTTCGCGGTTTCTTCCACACGTATACCACTTCGGGCTCTCAAATGGAGCCGAAATCTTCCAGCGTCAACGTTCGGAAAAAAGTCCTGTCCCAGAAAAGGCAGAAGCAAACAGGATGCTGCGCAAAACAGGAGGAAGACTGCCATGAAGGATTTTCTTCGGGCGAGAACGGTTTCGAGAAGGGCGCGATACCCCTTTTTGAATTTTTCAAAGCCCTTTTCGAATTTATCCTGAATAGCCAAAAAGGGACGCTGCCACAAAGGTGCTTTTTTGTTATGGTTGTCATGGTGATAGTAATCCACATTGGTGTAGAACCACATGACCAGCGTTGGCACCAGCGTTCTGGAAAGAATGTAACTCGACAGCATCGCGAACACGACGGCTTCAGCCAGGGGCACGAAGAGGTAGCGACCAACACCAGTCAGGAAGAACATCGGGACGAACACAATACAGATGCAGAGAGTCGAAACGAAAGCCGGCAGTGCAATTTCCTGTGCTCCATCAAGGATGGCCTGTTCGAGGGGTTTACCCAAAGCCATTTGTCGGTGGACATTTTCCAATTCAACCGTGGCGTCATCCACAAGGATGCCTACCGCCAGAGAAAGTCCGCCCAGGGTCATCAAATTAATAGTTTCTCCAAGCGCGCTGAAAATAGCCATGGAGCTTAAGACAGACAGGGGAATGGAAATAACAATGATGAACGTGCTTCGCCAGGAGCCAATAAACAGCAGGATCATGATAGCGGTGAGGGCAGCCGCCACCACACCTTCCTTTACCACGCCGGAAATCGCAGCGCGTACGAAGATAGACTGGTCGGCGAATTCCTTTACTTCTAATTCCTTGGGCAGGGTCTCCAGGAGTGGTCGCAACGCTTTCTTGATCCCTGCAGCCACTTCGAGAGTGGATGCGGAACCGCTCTTCAGCACGGTTAGCAACGCTCCACGAACCCCATCTTTTCGAACAATGTTTTGTTGCGGTGCAAATCCATCACGCACGAAAGCCACATCTTTCACGTAAACAGTAGCTCCCTTGATTATTTTCACGGGCAAATCGTTCAACTCGTCTAAAACTTTCGGGCTCGAATTCAGTTCGATGCCAAATTCTGTGGCGCCAATCTTTGCAGTTCCGCCGGGCAGGATCAGGTTTTGAACGCTGATGGCGTCAACCACATCCTGCGGCGATAATCCCTTGGCCTTTAGAGCGGTCAAATCCAAGTCGACAGAAACGACTCGTGTGCGCCCGCCGTATGGCCATGGAAGCGCTGCACCTCGAACTACTGATAAACCGACCCGGATTTGGTTTTGGCTGATGTCATAAATTTCCTGCTCGGACATTTGTTTGCTGACTACACTGTATTGAAGAATGGGAACAGTCGAAGCGTTGTAGCGGATAATCAAAGGGGGCGTCTGACCGGGCGGCATTTGGCGAAGAATGGTCTGAGCCACTGCCGTGATCTGCGCGACGCCCGCATCCACCGAAGCATTGGGCTGCAGAAACACCTTGATAATGCCAACGCCGTTATAGGCATTGGATTCAATGTGTTCGATGTCATTAACGGTTGCGCTGAGCGAACGCTCATGGTTGTAAATAATGCGCTGTTCCATTTCCTGTGCATCCAACCCAGCGTATTGCCAGATGATACTGATCACCGGGATATTGATTGCCGGGAAGATGTCGGTCGGGGTCCGCAGAAGAACGAATGGTGTCAAAAGCAAAAGAATAATCGCTCCCACAACAAACGTGTAGGGACGGCGCAACGCTAGACGTACAATCCACATGGTTAACTTAGCTTTAAGTCTTGAGTCGGGAACCGGCTTTCGGTCCGTCCGATCCGTGGTAATCTGGAATGCAACCCATCGCCACGCAATAGGGTATTACGCTTTGAGTGTCGTTCCATCCAATACATATTTCGTCGGACATTGATAGTTTTGTCGTATCAATCTTGAAATATCGATCAGCTTCATTTTAATCTCCCACATGGATCTTCGTCGTCTGCGCTATTTTATAACTGTCGCCGAGGAACTGAATTTTCGCCGGGCAGCGGAACGACTTCACCTCGCTCAGCCTCCTCTCAGCGTTCAAATCAAGTCTCTCGAAGAGGAACTGGGAGTAAGACTGTTTGACAGGTCGACCCGCTCGGTGAAGCTCACTGCTGCCGGGCAAGTATTGCTTGCCGAAGCCAGAAACATATTGTCCACGGTGGAGCGAGCTGAACAGCACACAAGGAATGCCAATCATGGCGTTGTGGGAACTCTGAAAATTGGAATCCTGGCGCCCACCACCACCTCCCGCCTGGCAAAAATCCTAAGGTCGTATCGCCTTAAGTTTCCAGGAGTGCAGTTTTCGTTGTCTGAACTTACTTCCATGGAACAGTTGCAGCACATAAGGGCAGATCTACTTGATGTTGGTCTTGTCCGCCCACCGGTATCATTTCCGGAACTGGATTCGGTGTTTGTGGAGGAATCGCCTATGATCCTCGCACTTCCTGCCGGTCATAAACTTGCTAAATTACGACGGGTGGAATGGGACAAATTTCACAACGAACCGCTCGTGATGATTCATCCCAACCTGCAGCATGGTTATTATGATCCATTCCTCAGAAAATGTGCGGAAGCGGGGGCGATGCCTATTCTCGGTCAATATGCCAATGATATTAATTCAAAAATGTGGCTCATTTCTGCGGGATTCGGGATGGCTCCCACGACCAAAACAATAGCCGAGGTAAAGCGCCCTGGTTTGGTTTTCCGAGAACTTCCGCCAGGCCTTCCATTGATACAAACCCGCCTTGTCTGGAAAAAATCCAACACCTCCCCGGTCCTGGCACATTTTCTTGAATGTTTCCGGGTCGGTTCCACACGGTAGATTTCGTCGTGAGCAAGGGCTGCTTTAATGGCCCCCGATGATTTGGCATTAGGGTAATGTCAGCATTGTGCATAGCCCGATTCCGATGGGAGATTGTTTCAGGACCGGTCGGTCCCAAACGAGAAATATGAAGACGCGAAATCCTGAAGCTTTGGCAATTTCATCGGACACTCGGCGTCCCGTGTTTTCTAACATGGGAGGAAGAAATCAGGCACGAGCATCAAGGCCAAAAGAATGCCGTCAAAAATTTTTGAAATTCTTTCCGGAAGGGTTTTATGATCCGAAGTACCTTGCCTGGGAAAGAGACTACAAAGTGAACTCTCACCGGAAGTGGAGGCAGGAATTGGAACAGGAAAGTTTTGCGAAGCTACTCGCGCTCAGAAAGTTCAGTGAGATCGCGTTAAAGGCAGTCCGTGCTGAATCAAGCACCAACCTTTTGTTTTCGTTTGAGAAAATGGCTTTGCGCGACGCATTAAAATCCGAAACGGGGGCGAAAGGTTTTGCCACGGGACTTTTCGATTGGCTCTACGGTTCCGGGGCAGAGGAGGAACGGTTTGAGAAGTGGGTCGGACAAGTAGAAAAGCTACCCAGGAAACAAACCCGGGTTCTAACCTGGCCAATGGTCACTGTTTTCGGGTTTTTGGCCGAACCCGCCAGTCAAATCTTTCTGAAGCCGATGGTTACTAAAGCCGCTGCCCAGGCTTACGGAATCGAATGGAACTATATTTCCAGGCCCAACTGGGAGACCTATCGGCAACTACTGGAGTTCGCGAAATTATTAAAAAAAGAACTCCGTGACTTAAAGCCTCGAGACATGATCGATATTCAATCTTTCATTTGGGTGTTAGGATCAGAAGAATATTCGGAATGAGAATTGTGCGGGTCTAAAAACCTTTGCTTTGGGGGGCTGTTTTCGAATAGGGTGATGGTCTCGATTTCCCGTGGAAAATATGCTCTGGTCGTCCCTCATTGCAGTTATATTACTTTTGATAGCGGTTTACCTTGCGGGCTTTAAGCAAACCTCTTTTCTGTTGCGGACTGCGTTAGTTTTTCTTTTTGTTTCTGTTTGCGTCGGGGCAGTATTGTGGCAATCCCGACTGGAGAGAAAAGCTGCTGACCTGGCTTCTCTCAAGGTTCCGAATCAGACACGGCCCGATGGTTATATCACTTCGGATCAATGCCGTTCTTGTCATCCTTCGCAATATTCTTCCTGGCACGCTTCATTTCACCGCACAATGACCCAGGTGCCGTCCCCCGAGTCGGTCAAAGGAGATTTCAATCATGTCACCTTAAAAGAAGGAAACAAAACCTATCACCTGGAAAGACGTGAAGACCAGTTCCTGGTGGAGATGGTCGATCCCAATTGGATACGCGAACAGACCGCGAAACTGGAAGATTACGAGGCAGGTCGAATCGGAAAACCATTGCCTCCCATCGGCGAACCGCCGCGAATTCAATTGCCGATAAGTCTGCTAACGGGTTCACACCATATGCAGGCCTACTGGGTTCCAGGAAAAGATGGGAATGCGCAGTTCGATTTCCCCTTCACCTACCTGTTCGAACTTCAAAGATGGGTTCCGCGGGCCACTGTATTTATTGAGGATCCCAGGGCAGAACGAGGCCAGCAGGTCTGGAACATTGGCTGCATCGATTGCCACGCCACCGCAGGCCAGCCACGGCTGAAAGAGAATCGTTTTTACGACACACGAGTGGGAGAATTAGGCATAGCGTGCGAGGCCTGCCATGGCCCGGGCGCAGAACATGTGAAAGCGAATTCCGACCCATCCCGGCGCCTGGCGTTGCACCTCAAACGCAAGGGCGATCCGACCATCATCAATCCAGCAAGGCTGTCCCACGACCGTTCCTCGCAGATTTGCGGAAGGTGCCACAGCGTGAATACAGCGCTCGACGAGGCGGCACGGATGGAGAATGGCATTGCCTTCACACCCGGTCAGGACTTGCGCACAAATGTCAACATTAGAACGTATCCGAAGGATCTTGAAATGCGCCGCGGATCTTTCTGGAATGATGGAATGATCCGCGTATCTGGAAGGGAATTCATAGGGCTTGCCAAGTCGCCCTGTTATTTGCGGGGAGATATGTCCTGTCTTTCGTGTCACTCCATGCACCAAAGTTCGCCGACCAATCAATTGGCGGTGAAAATGGAAAGCAACGAAGCGTGTTATCAATGCCATAGGACTTTTGAAAAGAAACTGGCGGAGCACAGCCATCATGCTGCGGGATCGAGCGGGACCCTCTGTTACAATTGCCATATGCCATATACCACATATGGGTTGCTCAAGGGCTTGCGAAGTCACCAGATCAGTAGTCCCAGTGTCGACATGAGTGTGGAAACCGGAAGGCCAAACGCCTGCAATGCCTGTCACCTCGACAAGACATTGCAGTGGACGGCGACGAAGTTGAACGACTGGTTCAAGGTATCCACCAAAGAACTTTCCACAGAAAACAAGACGCTCGCAGCTTCAGTATTGTGGACATTACAGGGGGACGCTGGTCAAAGAGCGTTAATGGGCTGGCATATGGGTTGGAGTCCAGCCAAACAGATTTCAGAAGATAACTGGTTCGCCCCATACCTGGCGAATCTAATGGAAGATCCATATCCAGCCGTAAGGCTTATCGCAGCGCGATCTTTGAAGAGGTTGCCCGGATTTGAACGGTTCGATTATGATTATCTCGGATCGCCAGACGAGTTAAACCTTGCGGGCCGAAAAGTTATGGATGCCTGGGCTAAACAACCCAGGCATCAGGAGAAATCGAGTGTGTTGCTCGATTCTCAGGGACGAGTGGATGTTCAACAGATGCAGGAATTGCTGAAGAAGCGAAACAATCGAGTCATGGTATTAATGGAATGAAGGCATCAATCGGGAAAAAACCATCTGAAGGGGAAGGCAGTCCGAGCAGCGAGCTATTAGAAAAGCGACACCTGCTGGTGGGATGGTGGAGTCTGCTGATCTTTTTGACCCTGGGACTGGCTTTGGAATTACTACACGGTTTTAAAATTGGGGCTTATTTAAATGTTTCGAATGAGACCAGACGCCTGCTCTGGACCTTAGCCCATGCTCACGGAACCCTACTTGGGCTCGTGAACCTTGCTTTTTGCGCCACGCTCAGGATGTTACCCGATTGGCCAGCCCACTCTCGAAAACTTGCCTCTGGCTTTTTGTTGAGCGCGACCCTCCTCATGCCTGCCGGGTTCTTCCTGGGAGGAGTTCGAGTGTACGGGGGCGATCCGGGGCCGACGATTCTATTGGTTCCTGCTGGCGGGTTACTATTACTGGTTTCGGTGCTAATGACCGCACTGAGAGCCAGTTCCTGTCGGCAACGGTAGGTTAGCGCTTCTTTTTTTCGAATACTCGAATCCTTGATGAGTCAAACAAGTGACTTGATTCATCAACTACCAGTGTTCACCATGGTCTGCACACCATGAAACTTATTTCTCGCTTCGTCTCGCTGGTTGCCGTGATTGTTTTTGGATTGGGCGCTGGAGCTCTGCCCAGCGCAGCCCAGGCAGCGAATCCGAAACTTCAAATTCCTGAAACCGACGACGGTTTGCCCGGAAAGGGTCCCATCCGCCGACAGGACTGGTTCAAAAAAACATGGATGGATCGGCGCACCAAGTGGGCGCAAAGTGTGGAGAAGGACCAGAAAGCTGTAGTCTTCCTCGGCGACTCAATCACTCAGGGTTGGGGCGACAATATGGGCAATAGCTTTTCTGGAATGAAAGTGGCCAACCGTGGAATCAGCGGCGACACGACACGCGGAGTTCTAATTCGGCTGAAAGAAGATGTGTTGGATTTGAATCCAACCGCTGTGGTCATCCTCATCGGGACCAACGATCTGGAAGAGAACGCAGATCCCGCCATCATCGCGGGAAATCTCCAATTGATTCTGGCAGCCCTCAAGGCCCACAACCCGAAGATGCCGGTTATTCTCAACCAGGTCTTCCCATCTTCTGAGTCCAAAAATCGCCCTGCGGACAAGATTAAGAAGATCAATGATCTTTATCTGGCCGCCGTGAAAGGCGATGAACAGGTTATTTTCATGGAGACGTATGTGTTATTCGCCAATAAGGAAGGCAATGCCACCAAAGAAGAATTTCCAGATTTGCTGCACCCGAACAAGGCCGGTTACGCCAAGTGGGCTGCGGGCATCCGTCCTATTTTCGAGACACTTGCGCTGATCCCCGTGGAAGCAGATAACTTCACGCCCGAACCTGGATTCGTCAGTTTATTTAATGGGCACGACCTGACGGGCTGGGGTTACAAGACTAATAATTTTGATGGTAAAAAAACAAGCCAGGAAGGCCGCTACCTGGCGAAGGACGGGCGATTGATTGTGACTACTCCTCCCGAATATCGCAAACAAACCCAGCTTTGGACTACCCAAAAATTTCCAAAGAATTTCACCTTGAAACTCGAATTCCGCGCAACACCCTTTGCGGACAGCGGCGTTTTCCTCCGCTCGCCCCAGCTTCAATGCCGTGATTACCTTTCCGCAGGACCTTATACCGAACTCAAGCAATACAAACCCCAGGATTGGAATGAAATAGTGGTGGTGGTGAAAGATAATGTGGCCAATTGCACCTGCAATGGAGAAGTCCTGGAGGCGGCCCTAAAACTCCCACCTACCGGCCCCATTGGTCTTGAAGGAGACCGCGGCCAAATGGAATACCGCAGACTGCGAATTCAGGAGACGCCGTAATTTCGCGTTGGCCGATGAATACTTGTCTTTTTCGAAGTTTCTTCGGCTTCAGTGCAGCAGTAGTCCTTTTTGCCTGGATGGGTTTATCAGTGCAGGCAGCGGGTGATCTCGATTTTGACCAGGAGGCAAAGCCATTCTTATCCCGTTATTGCACCAAATGCCATAACGGTGAGAAAACCAAAGGGGGAGTAAATCTCGATGTTCTGAAAAATGAGGTATCCATCTACCGATTTCGAGATCGCGTGGAGGACACTATCAGCCAGTTGCAAAAAAAGGAGATGCCTCCAGAGGATGCCAAGCAACCGGAGGACGAGCAACGCCAACGAATCGCAAATTATCTCCGTTGGAAGCTTGATCACTTCGATCCCGAAAAGTTTAAGAATCCGGGGTACCTTCCGTCTCATCGGCTGACCCGAACGCAGTACAAAAATACGATCCGCGATTTGATAGGTGTGGGAATGGAAGTGACGGAAAATTTGCCGAGCGATGAGGCCACTTTCGGTTTTGACCTCATTGGAGATGTTCAGGAGGTTTCCTCAGCGCACCTCGAAAAATATCTGGAAGCCGCAAACTACATCCTGGACAGGTTATTCATTCCTGCCAGCCAAACCTGGAAATTGGCGGCCAAAGACCTGGAATATGTTCGGCAATTTGGAGTTTCGGGTGACGACGAGAAAGTGGATTTTCCAAAGGACGCGCATGATCATGAGATCATTGGGGAAGACCATTTGATTTACCATACGGGCGGGGTTGTACTGACTCATAAGTTTCCAACGACTGGACTTTACCAATTCAAAACAACGGTCTGGGGAGACAGAGCTGAAGAATCGAAAAAAGGACCTGGGTTCAAAGTGAAGTTGGACGCTCCTAAAGTGGCGGAATTTGGCGTTCCCTCGTCTGGCCCTGGAAAAGTGGAGGAACCCGTGGTAAAGTTTGTCGTTCGCTCAGGCCAACACGACATCAAGTTTGAGATGGAGGGAATGGCGGTAAACACGAATGCCACGAATCATCTGCGCCAATTCAACAGGGCGGCAATCTCGACCATAGAAATCTCGGGGCCCATGGCGGAAAATCCAGAAAGATCAAAAGAACTGGTCAACCGGATCCTGACTGCCAGACCTGGCGGAGCCGATGAAAAGAAGCTGAGTCCAGAAGAGGCGGCGAGAACCATTTACGCTTCGTTCACCACCCGTGCCTATCGGCGTCCTTCCACTTTGGAAGATCTTCACGTCCCCCTGGTTCTCTTCGAACGTTCGCAAAAGCGTGGTGATTCTTTCGAAAACAGCATTAAACTCGGACTGAAATCCATTTTGATATCTCCCCATTTCCTTTTCCATATAGAAAAGAATCAAGCCACGGGAAAGGCATACAGGCTGGGCAATTTCGAATTAGCTAACAGGATTTCTTATTTTTTGTGGAGCTCCATGCCAGACACGGAACTTTTTGATTGCGCGCGGCACGGCACTTTGGCCCAGCCGGAAGTCTTGCAGGCCCAAACGCTCCGCATGCTGAAGGATCCCAAAAGCAGATCCATCGCCCAAAATTTTGCGCCGCAGTGGCTGGGCCTCGGTAGCCTGTTTGCCGTACATCGAGATGGAAAATTCCACGAAAACAACCTGCGCGAACGCGAAGAAATGCTCGAGGAAGTGGTCGATTTTTTTGATTACATTGTCCGGGAAAATCGGCCCATCATGGAGATCATTACTGCGGATTACACTTTCGTGAACAAATCCATGGCTGATCATTACGGCATTCCGGATGTGAAAGGCCGGGATTTTCAAAAAGTGACTCTCAGCGGGGACCTTGCCTCCAGGCGGGGAGGCATATTGGGTATGACCGCCGTCCATATGACAACCTCGCATCCCAAAGAAACGAATCCTTCTGGCCGGGGAAAATGGGTACTGGATATTCTCCTTGGAACTCCTCCGCCACCCCCGCCACCGAATGTCCCGATATTGGCAAAAGCAGAAAAATCCGGATCCAAAAGCACATTGCGAGAGAGGCTCTCCCTGCATCGCACAGATCCGAACTGTGCCAGTTGTCATGCGAAAATCGATCCCATTGGCTTTTGCCTGGAGAATTATGATAGCGTGGGTCAGTGGCGCGATGAGGATTCCGGAAAGCCTATCGACGTTTCGAGCAAGCTCTCCAACGGCCGCACGCTTTTAGGGCCAGCAGATTTAAAACAGTACCTCGCTACAGAAAAAAAGGCGCTGTTCGTGCGAAACCTTTCCTCACGCCTTCTTACCTACGCGCTTCGACGGGGATTGGATTATTATGACGAGGGGACGCTTCAAGCCATACAGGCGGCGCTTGAAAAAGAGAATGGTCGTTTCGACGCGATGGTGCTATCCATAGTTCAAAGCTACCCTTTTCAATTCCGGCAAAACCAAGAAATTGAACCTGCATCCCCATGAATAACTGGAGCATCTCTCGTCGAACTTTTCTTCGCGGTACCGGGGTCATGTTATCACTGCCACTGCTTGACATCATGGCTCTTCAAGGCCGTGCTGCCACCAAAAACGCTTATCTTCCTCCAACCCGCATGGGAGTGGTGCTGTTTCCGAACGGAGTGCGACCGAGCACCTGGTTTTCCAAAGAAGAAGGAACAATCAAAGATTTGCCTGCAGCTCTGAAGCCATTTGAAAAGGTAAAAGAAGATATCCTTCTTTTTTCGGGACTATCTAATGATCTTTGCAAAGAAGCTCCGCACCACCGGGCGATCGCCGGTTTTCTGACTGGATCCTATCCCAAAGAAGGGAGTCCTCATGTGGGTATTTCGGCGGACCAGTATGCCGCTCGGCGAATTGGGCAGCACACGCGCCTTGCATCACTTGAACTTGGCTTGCCTGAGACTTTACAGCAGCAAGGAAGTTGCGATGGGTATTCCTGCGTTTACACACGGAACATTGCCTGGAATTCACCGACCACCCCCGTTCCAAAAGAAATCAATCCTCGAAATGCTTTTGATCGCCTTTTTCGGGACCTCGTAAATAAAGCTGAAAAAGGAAAAGACGAACTCTCTGCACAAACCCAAAACAGGGATGACAAGTCTGTCCTGGATCTTGTACTCAATGATGCAAAAAGCCTGCGCAATAAAGTCAGCGAGGCCGATAAGCAAAAACTTGACCAGTATTTTGAGTCGGTCCGCGATGTTGAAACGAGAATCGACAGGATTATCGTTCCGGAAACCCATCGTGGCGGATGGAAAGCTTCCCGCCCGGATAAATTGGTCGCGCCTTCGACCCCGCAAACCATCCAGGAACACATTTATGCCATGTTCGATTTGATGGCGCTGGCTTTCCAGACTGACAGCACGCGCATCGCCACCCTGATGATGGGCTACGGCGCCTCATGGAATGTCTATCCTGAGAGTGGAATCAAAGAGCAACATCACACCATTTCCCATTACCCGGATGCCCCAGGAAAAGGAGATATTTATACTCAACTGAATCAGTATCACGCCTCGTGTTTCACTTACCTCGTCCAAAAGCTGAAATCCATTCCTGAAGGCAACGGCACGTTGCTCGATAACTGCATGATCTTGTTCGGCTCGGAATTGGGGCAGGGCGGAAGCCACATCGTTCACAATCTTCCATTAATTCTTGCAGGGAAAGCCGGCGGAACAATTCAGACGGGAAGACATATCAAAATGTCGAGTCACACTCCCATGTCCAACTTACTGTTGGAGATGCTGAATCGCATGCAACTGGGGGAAACGTTGACCCGCTTCGGCGATTCCAGCGGAGGCCTGCCCGGCCTTGCCACTTAGCAAGGTTCGACTTCATCGAGCACGATCTATTGCTTTGGCGGATCTGCAACAGCAGGAATTTCCTCTGGTTTTGGCTCTTCAGATTTATCCTCTTTGCTTTTTGTCCCTCCCTTTTTTGGCAGCGGCAAATATTTAGCGTGCAATTGAGGATCACTCAACGTGCCAGTGACGGTGTACTCAAACAATTTGCTAAAGGGCATAAAAACCAAACTGATGATTTTACCCACCAAAGGAGTATCCCGGAGAAGTTCTGCCTCCACTGAAGCTTCAAGGTTTTGGTTTAAGTCTACGGAGCCTCTGTATAACAGCCTGACTGCCGAGGCGTGGATTTCAAGGTCATCCGTGGAGGCAACACTATTGGTAATCACGAAATGTCCTGCCGCTGCTTTGGCTTTGCTTTTTCCAAACCCGGGAAGAATGGCATTGATCACTGGTGAAAAAACTCCAAACACGGGGATTTCCCAAATGAATCCGTCACGAAGGTTGAGCCGACCGTAACCCTGAAAAACATTTGTGTCACTGGTGTTGGCATAGGTCATTACCAAGAGACCATCCAGGAGGCCGTCCAATTTTTTGGCGGAATCGGGCTTCACGGAATGGACCATGGCTGGAACATCCATGTCATTGAAGGCAACGGAAAATTGATAATCAGTTCCGTGTTTTGGTCGAAAATCAAAAAGCGCCCAGCCGCCAAAATGTCCGGATTTGTAACCCGAAGCCACAATATTTGTGAGAGAGAGGCCCTCGTTCAGCCAGTGGACTTGGCCCTTGATGGCGTCGACCTGGAAAATGAGCCATTTCAAATTCTCACCCTCCACATCAAACGTCAAATCCACACTTTCAATCCTGGTCATCGAAATCCACCCGTTCACCAAAACTTTTGGAACTGTGGCGAAATGATAAGGTTTAATCGCATCGAAGGCGTGATCGCTGATCGATGCTGTAACAATCAAGGGATCGATGGTGGTGGTCCCGTCGACAATGGCCACTGTCTTTTTGTCCAGGTCCACTTTGATTTCCCGGGCTTGTGCCAGATCTTCACCTTTATGAATCCGGGGCTCGGTCACTTCAATAACCATGTTGGTGTAGCGGACTTGTGCTACGATGCGATCATAGTCAATCGCCCGGACCGTGATGTTCGTGACATCGATCGTTCCTTCAGCGCCAAGCCGCGAACCGTCTTCGAACGAACCCCATATCCTGGCCTTGATATGAGGCGGCTTCGAAAACTTTGCAAACTGCCAGGCTTTCTCATTTTCAGAAGGAATAATTATCCGTGCGATGAGTGGATCAAGGGTGCTATCGACGTCGAAATAAAAGTCCTTCGTAACCTCGTCCACCACAAGTCCAAGACTCAGGTTGCCTTCGGGTCGAGCGGCCTGAATATCGGGTAGCCGCCAAACCTGGTTGGAGAGGGAAAAGGAGCCGTTGGCGTTCAGTACATCCACTTTACGGTAACTTGCCATCCCGACCTTGAACGCTCCGCTCAGAGTTAAAGTCGGCGCCACTTCCGCAGCCCAATCCGGTTGTGTATTCGTCCATAAAGGCAAGCGCAGAGAGAGCTTCCCGTTTAAATCTGGGGCCTTTTCCCACGTATATTTGCTCATCCATCGTTGTGCGGAGGCAGAAAGCAAGTGCTCTATTCTTTTGGGGTCCAGCTTTGATTCTGTTGTCAGTTCGACCGTGCGAGAGGTGATATTTAATGAGCCGGACGCTTTTATTTTTCCGTCATAAAGACTTGCCTCCAGATTTTCAATATGGAGGTTGGGAGCATTCCAATTCCCGGACAACAGGACCTTGCCGAGCTGCAGGTTGGTTCGAGTGAGGGAAGTAAATTTGAGGTCCCAGCTTCCTTTATAAGGAACCAATTTCGACCAAAATCCAAGCGCTGGATCACCCTGATCCAACTGAGATTCCTCGCGCGTAAATTGAAAAGCAGTCTCGAAATTCTTTACCTCCTGTTCCCCCTGGATAGCGCTGGAAGCTTTGATTTTTAGCTTTGCCTGACTTGGAATGGGATTGGTCGAAGCCTGGATCAAGGTGCCGCTCACATCCAGGTTTTTAAGCGCAATTTTTGGGACCGACAAGTTAGTGGATTCAAGATCGAGAGAAGCAGCCTGAAACAAAACATCTGCTGCCACGGAATTGGTCAGCGACCTGTCGGGGTTATACTTTATGACCAGCTTCAAATCGGTGGCTTTGCCCCAGGGCGTCAGTGCCTCCTTAGCCTTGATATCAACATCTCCAAATTTTTGTATTTGGACATCTTTAGGTCGATGCATGCTGGAGACGGCTTCGAAGCCGGTCATCTCGCCCCATGGCGTTTTTACTGAAGGCACTTTTAAACTCACTTCTCCCTGCAGTTCAAAAGGAAAGCGGGCATCTCCTTTGAGGTGTGCTTCCAATACAGGTGATTCGCTAGTCTGGATTTTATCCAATTGCTGCTGCAATTTCTCGAAATCAAATTTCTTTTTTGGTCCATTCGTGCTGGCAAAAATCGGCCAGTTTCGAATCTCCTGAAAATTCGTGATATTGCCTGTGACAATAACTTTCGCTCCCCTGAACTCCGCATTGAATTCGTGCAATTGAATTTCGTTTGTTCGTGGAAAATGAATTTCCGCCTGGACCTTATGCACAATCAGTCTGGGGGCGTTGGCCGAAGCCGGGCCAAACTCAAGTGACCCGTTTTGGATCTTGAGAAAATCCAGCGCAAACTGCTTCTTTAAGAGCTGGCGAACGTGCAAATGGATTTCTGTTTCTGGACTCGTGAAGACTGGAGATTTAGGTTCTGTCCCGGAGAGTCGAAGGTCACTGGCAATCAGCCCTTTGTAGGCAAGCCTTAAAGTGGTGAATTCGATCCGAATGCCGCGCTCGAGCAAGGACTTCCGGACCATGGTTTGAGCGAAATCTGGCAAACCAGTAAAATGTAGATATGCGAGAGCTAAAAGAATCGAGAGAAAAACGAGCCAAATTGTTATTCGTGACCAGCGAAAGCAAATCCTTGCAACTCTCCAGAACCTCCATTTGGTTCTTTTAGAAGTCATTTGGTTTTCAGGGGGTCAAGCGGAACAATGAAATCGTTGCTGATGAATTCGTAATATAACTTCATCGGCAATTCAAAAACCATGTAAGTTCCACCGATCATTGCGCCGCCGTGAATTTGCAAAGCAGAGGTAACGCCGATATCTATGGCCAGATCCTTACGGTCAGGCTGTTCGAATTGAAAAACGATTTGATGTCTTTCCTGTTCGAATCCAAATTCATTTTGGGAAGGTTGGCCGCGAGATTCCCAAACTGGAACCTCCAGGCTGCCAATGCGGTAAATGGATTCTTCAATGGAGAATGGGTTGATAAACCCCTGCGATCCCGGTGCAACGATGAATTCACCGTCTTTGTTTCGAATTATTTTTCGGATCCTGTTCTTTTGAAAAATAGTGATCGATTTGATTTCCTTCGCCTGAAATGACCATGGTTTGTGGTTTAAGAACTGCCAGCTTGCCTTTGGCAGATAACTCAACTTTTCAGCAGGAAATTGGCAAACAAAGGCCTCGTCGCTCCGCTTTGCAAAGACTTTTCCGGCGGTGTTGGTGCCGAACTCAATGGACAAATAAAAATTCGTGGCGATTTGTCCGTTAGTAGAAAACTCGTACCGCAGGCAGGGCTTATCCAATCCATAGGGCGCGAAATCAGTGACGACCGATTTTTCGAGTTCGACTTCATTTGTGGTGAGCAACGTTAAAAGCCGTTCGGCGTAAAATGAATCTCCTTTGCCCTCGAAAGGAGCAGCCATGGCCCAATTGGTTCGGTTATTGGCCGAAAATTCGAAACGATCCTCACCTTTTCCAATAACTTTTTGGGGAAATTCTTTTTCTGAACTCAACAAATGCTTGTCTCGAAAATCGGCGTGAGTCGTTTTCCAGGCGTTGATTATCTCTTTTTTCACCAGGGCTACAGTGCTGCTCCCGATTCTTTTGACGTAAATTAAATCCGGCGCGTTCGTTGGACTATTTCCTGCCTGAATCGACTCCACACTGCCGCCTCGAACCAACTGTAATTCAAATCCCGAACTGAGGAATCCGTAGCTCTCCAGGTCGCTCTTTCCATCGTCTGTGACAAAAGTTTCGACTCGCGCCCTGACGAGTTCCTCCAGCAAAGAGTCGACCTTGCTATCATTTGCCCTGCACTCCAGGGGGGCCACCATTCGCCAAAAATTATTTGTCTTTTGCAACTGAAAACCCTTGGCAGCGTTCTTCACAAGAATCCCGGAGGCGCGCCCTGCGTTTGTTGAAAATACTTCCCGGCTTCGCCACTGGTTGGCATTGGTGGGAAGATAACTCAACATTTCTGCCGGCAGCACATACACGCCGTCGCCTCCGACTATTTGTAAAAACAGCTGATCACTGGCAATGGAGTTTGTGCTTATCTCAATGCGAGCCTCCACCGCCGCACCTTTGAGTAGCACGGTGTAGGAAGGAGAGTTAAAACCAAACTCTTCCTGGAGATTGGTTCTGCTGCTCAAATCTTTCGCGGACAAGTGATGAATAAAATCAACGTTTTCCAGCATGGTCAAAAATCGTTGGATCACTTTCTCGTCGGCCGGATAGGAAATCGGTTGAGTCAGGCGCCACGAATTTTCAGAACGCTCGGCTCGGACATTGGTGTTGCTGCCTCCTCTAATTTCAATAATCGACAGTTGTTTGGGGGAAAGGACTGGAAAGAGACGTTTGGATTTGGCCAGTTCCAAGCTATCGTGATACGGGCGTTCAAAAAAGACAATGAAGGCGAAAAGCCCGCCCGCCAAACATAAAAGCCCGAGTATGGAACGGATACTCATGTTGGTTAGCTTCGTCGTTTCAGCCAAACCAGGATTCCAAACAAAAGCACAGCGCCTGGCATCCCAGCCAGGAAAAGAAATTGAAGTTGTCGCATTTTCGAAACGGAGAGGGAGACTTTGAACTCATGAATTGGTTTGGGACCGATTTCGAAAAGGAGTTGAGGGCGGTCCGCCAGCCAATTGATGACCATGGAAGCAAAAAAGTGATTCGCTTCGTTATCAATCATCATATTGCTCAGAAAGAAAGAGTCCCCGGTAACTATTATTCTGGCCCCGGTGGTGACCCCCTTGATGCTTCCCTGCTCGACTGCAACCATGAGGGGATAGGTTCCTCTTGAATAGGCTTTAGTCTCGGCATCAAAACCAACCGCTTTATCACTCGTTTGGGCCAGGACTTCAACTTTGGGCGATGTAGGGCCTTTGGGAGCGCCACTCAGCATCCCAACAGCCCTCGAGGGATAAAGTTCAATGCTCATTTGCTCAGACAATATGTTTTTAGTAATGGGATGCTGGGCGTCGAGCCTTTGCACTGCGAAACTTGACGGGTTTTCTGAATCGACAACGAGGTTAAAACGTATCCCCACGCCCCACTTCGCCAGGATTTTGGCCTCGATCCCGGACTCTAATTTCGTTTCAGTGTTGAACAGAAAAAGCGCGCGCCCGCCACTTTTCAAATAACTTGAAATTTTGGTTAATTCCTGCTCTGCAAAAGCGGCGGTGGAAGGACCGGCCACGATAAGGACATTACAATCCTCGGGAACCGCATTGGTATCGGGAAGATACAGCCTGGAGAACTGGATGTTGTTCTCTTCGGTCAAAATCGCAGCAAACTTTGAGTACGCTCTCCTGTCGGAGGTGGTGAGCATGGGATCGTGCTCTCCGTGTCCCACGGTGAAATAGGCTTTTAATTTCTGAGGATACGCTACTGCGAGTATCGCCGAGGTGAACAAGCTCTCACCCTTGAACCCCTGTCTTCGAATTTCCTTTGAAGTCTGGTTTAATAAAGGTTGGATGTCGTATTCCGAGAGGTTGTTGCCATAAACGACTTTCGTCGTGTCATTGCAGTGAAAGACAATGACATTTTTTTGCAGACCGCTCAGTTTATGCTTTGCCAGAAGGAGCTGCGCTGCGCTCGGATTTCGATTAAAGTCAATAGTTTTTAGCAGTATTTTCGGTGTCCGGTAGCTGTATTCCTTCAACAACTTGGAAGTAAGGCCGTAAATGTCTTCTTCTGCCTTGGTGTCGAACAAGATAGTGATTTCGACATCGTTGGTGAGCGCCTTGAGAAGTTTCTCAGTCTGCGGAGAAAGGGCGTTCTGAGTGCTGAGTCCGATTTCTTTCCTCAGGAAATAGCGCGAAGACAGGTAATTCACCATTACCAAAATGGCGAAGACAAGGCAGGTCCCGAACCCGACGTTGAATCGTTTTCCCCATCGCATTCCCGCGGAAAAGCTTGGCCTCGATGTTTCGTCGTCACCCATGTTATTTCCAGCGCCTGCTTTCCACTACGCGATATGTCAGGAACAAAAAGAATCCCGTTGCGGATAGATAATAAATTACCGCCCGGCTATCAATAACCCCTCGCGAAAAATCCTGCATATGCTCGAGCATGGACATGTGGTTGAGAGTGGCCACCGCCCAGCCCTTTTCCATAGGCAATTGTTCACCAAGAAAAGTCAGAATAAACAGCGAGAGCCCAATGGCCAAGGATAGCATGGCCGCGATCATTTGGCTTTTCGTTACTGAGGAGGCAAAGCATCCCATCGACATATAGAGGCAGCCCAGGAGAAATATACCAAGGAAAGTGGTCCCGACAATATTTGGGTCCATGGATGAAGGATCGCGGGTCACATAGCGAATGGCGGCGAGGCAGCCCAGCAACGGAAGCCACATGACCATGTAAAATACCAGGGATGCGGTGAATTTGGCCATCACCACCTGCCAATCCGAGATGGGTGTCGTCATCAGGGTTTCAAAAGTGCCAGTCGAGTGTTCCAATGAAAAAACCCGCATCGTGATGATGGGAGCGGAAAGCAAAAGGACGAGCCAGAAAAAGGGCGTAATATAAAACAATTCCGTAATGGGCAATGGGGTCGATTCCGCCTGAAGCTTCGAGACAATTGTATAGAAACTCAGACCGATTAGGAACAGGGAAACGGTGATAATCACGTAACCTGTAAGAGAAACAAAATAAGCTCCCAACTCACGACGGGTTAGAGTAAAAAATGGTTGCATTAGTTGGGTTCCTCCTCCTGGCGCGTAACCCGGACGTAGATGTCTTCCAGGCTGTATCGGCTTCGAGACAAGTCACGCAATTTCCAGCCTTTCTCTTTGACCATTTCAAATACTTCTTCCCGCAAGTCTGCACCCTCACTGCCAGTCAATGAACAAAGCAGATAATCGCCTTCGCAGGGTGCAATATCGAATTGTTCCACATTCCCCATGGATTCCAATGAGGCTTGTAAATCCGCCAGCGGCGCAAGGATCTCTGCCCGAATATGAGTTCCCTTGTCCATCCTGCTCTGCAGGTTTTCGGGACTGTCAGCGGCAAGTATTTTTCCATGTCGCATGATCAGCACGCGGCTGCAGGTCATTTCCACTTCGGGCAGTATGTGGGTCGAAATGAGGACCGTGTGTTGTTTCCCCAGTTCCTTGATCAATTGGCGCACCGATCGAATCTGGTTTGGATCGAGACCAATGGTGGGTTCATCAAGGATGATCAATGCTGGTTCATGCACCAGTGCATCGGCCAAACCCACCCGCTGTTTGTAACCCTTGGAGAGCTGCCCAATGATTTTCTTACTTACATCTTTCAGTCCGCATTGCTGAAGGACCACATCGACCCGATCACGAGATCGGACCCGGCTTAGGCCCTTGAGTCTGGCGCGAAACTTGAGATATTCCCGGACCCGCATGTCCTGATGAAGCGGGTTGTTTTCCGGCATGTAACCAATCTGACGCCGAACTTCATTCGCCTGGGAAAACACGTCCAAACCGGCCACCCGCGCGGTGCCTGATGTGGCCGGCATGAAACAGCTCAGGATACGCATCGTCGTGCTCTTTCCAGCGCCATTCGGGCCGAGCAAACCGACAATTTCCCCTTTGCGAACGGTAAAGGATAAATTCTTGATAGCTGTGTGCCCAGCGTAACGCTTGGTCAATTCAGCCACTTCAATCATCGATACGTCGTTCATCCAGTATTCATTTTTCCAGCAGTACGTCTAAACCACGGCCACCTGGAATCAGATCAAGCCCTGACTCTATCCCAAAGGTTAAAGAGCCTGCCACAAAAAGATGTGGGAATTTACCGGGTCTGAAGTGCCAGATTTCCCTGCCGGTAGGTGATCAAGTTCCCTCTTCTCTCAGGAGCAATAATTCCAAGAACGACCTTGTCGCCCCGCTTCTTTGATTCGAGTAACGTTGCTCCTCCTCCAAGTTCTCGAACAACCTGGCGGTCCAGGGTTAAAATGATAAAGCCAGGTCTGATCTCCGCTTCTGCGGCCGGGCTCTTTTTTTCGACCTGCATGATCACCAGACCTTCGGGAGAATTCAAACCCAACGAATTGGCAAAATCCTGGTCCATTTCCTGGACCGTAAGTCCGAGTTTCTGTTGAAACGGAAGCCCCAATGGCGTCAGGCTTACCTTGAGATTGTGCCGGCCATCGCTTCTCTGCACGGTGAGCGAAACGGGAAGCGGTTGGGCCAGGAGCGTTTCCATAAATTGCAAATAATTTCGAGGGATTACCTCGCCGACTTGGAGGACTGTGTCATTTACTTTTAATCCCGCTTTATCCGCTGGGCTTCCGCTTTCAACCTGGTAGATTCTCAAGGGTTTGCTTGGGTGAACCTTCGCGCCAAATCTCAAAGCCTTCACTCCTTCCGGCGTGAAGATTTGGGAAAGGGTCTCATTTACTTTGCGAATCGGGATCGCAAATCCAATACCCTGAGCGTTTTGTTCACGGTAAACGGCAACATTCAAGCCAATCAGCTCGCCATTTAGATTGATTAACGGCCCGCCGCTGTTTCCGGGGTTAATGGCTGCGTCGGTTTGCAGCCAATCCTCCGGCTGCAAAGCTTCCTTGCCTGAACTGTTACGCCGGTTTTTGGAGCTCAAGATTCCGCGGCTAACAGACCCACCGAGGCCAAATGGATTGCCGAGCGCGACCACCGTCTCGCCAAGGAAAAGATCGTCATCTTTCGCCAGGGAAATCGCATGAAACTTTTCGCTTCCTTTTTTGTGGATCCGCAGCAAAGCCACTTCCGTGGCCTGGCTCGTGGCCACCACCTCAGCAATATATTTATTCGTCTCAATGGTGACCTCGACCTTGTTGGCCCGGCTGATGACGTGGTCATTGGTTAGAATATAGCCGTCTTCATCGATGATCACCCCTGACCCAAGACTAAATTGGGACATGGATCGGCTCTGGCGGCGATGACCAAAAAATTGCTCCACCAAATCGCTATAGGGATCGCGCACCTGGACGATTGTTTCGGTTCCTATGTTGACCACCGAATGAACGACTTTTTCCACGGCCTGAACGGTTGCGTCTTTCCGCACTTCCACTTCGGTGCCCGCTGCACCGAAAACACCGGCATAAACTCCTGCAATACAACACCAAATCCATCGTTTCATGTTTTCCCTTTCAAGACTTAAAGCAATTCGGAATCCTCCATATAATAGCCCTTGCTAGTGAAAAGTTGCAACAGGTCTCAAAAGCGATAACTGCTGTGATTTTTCCATTTCCTGTATACACTTCGCTTTGCCGTGAGGAACTTAGCCTCAAAAATCATTTTTCTCCTGCTTACCGTGATTCTGGTCACGAATGCCGGAGCGCAGTTCGGGGGCGGCGGCCGACGGGGGCCTTCAACCATTGATGGGCCTATTGATCGCGGTTCAGTTCCTGAATGGTCGGTGGATCAACGTTTTCCCACGGATCTCTTTACTTTTGCCCGTCTAAAATATCGATCAACCGGCCGTGAACGAAGCAGTTATGCCTGGTGGACCGATTATCCCAATGCCGATTTGAATTTCTGCTTCCGGTTGCAGCAGATGACTTCCATCAAAGTGAATATGCAGCCGAGGATTCTTGAAATCAATAATCCGCAACTTTTCGACTTTCCATGGATTTTCATGAGCGGCGCAGGAAACATCATCTTATCCGATGAAGAAGCTCTGGTGCTGCGCAAGTATTTCAAAAGCGGCGGCTTTATGATGGTGGACGACTTTTGGGGACAGGCCGAGTGGAACGGGGTGGCAAGGGCCCTAAAAAAAGTGTTTCCAGATCGGGATCCAGTCGATCTGCGCAGAAACCACGCGATCTTTAAGTACCCGTTTAACATACCGGACGATCGGCCACTGCAAACGCCAAACATATTTTCGGCCATCCGAAACAAGAATACGGGAGTGACCTGGGAAGATGACCACGCTGGAGGCAACACGCGGCAGGTTCACTATCGGGCCATCTTCGATGACAAAGGACGTATGATGGTCATGCTCTGCCACAACACAGATAACGGAGATGGCTGGGAAGAGGAAACTTCCGACCCCTGGTTCTTTAAAGAATTCTCAGAAAATAAAAATTTTCCCCTTGGAATTAACATTATATTTTATTCGATGACACACTAACTGCGTCCGAGCAGATTTCGAAGTTACAAAGCCATCAAAAGTTTGCGAATTTCATTCAACCTTGCTTTCGCCGTCGTTTTTACCAGTCGGGGGAACTTGCCTGCAATCATGATAAAGTCGTTGTTACGGGTGAGCATCAGCTTGTCTTCGCGTGTTTCTATCATCGAAATCTGTTTTTCGCTGGCAAATGTTTTTAGTTCCGCTACCAGCAGGAGAAGTTCCACCGAGGGTGGTAGGAGGCCGAATCGATCTCTCATTTCATTTTGCAAAGCAGTCAGCCCAGCCTTGTCGCTGACCTGCGCCAACTTTCGATAGATATCGATTCGATGCTGGGATGCCTCGATGTAGCTGAACGGAATAAAAGCCGAGGTGCGCGCCACCGTTTTTGGTTTATGCTCCTTTGCCTCCCTGCCCGCTTTGTAGGTGCTGACTTCCCGGGGAACGGTAAATTCCGGTTCTTCCAGCTTCGGTCGTTCCACTGGTTTCGTGGTTGTGATCTCGTCGGTGTTAAGCGCAAGGAAATCAATCCTGACTTGAGTATCGACACGCGGTTTCACTTTTTCGCCTTTCAATGCGCTGACACTCTGTTTCAAGAGCTGGCAATAAAGCTCGAATCCCACTGCAGTAATATGCCCGCTTTGCTGCGCCCCCAAAAGATTTCCCGCCCCCCGGATTTCTAAATCACGCATCGCAATTTTAAACCCACTTCCCAGGGACGAATATTGCTTGATCGCTGTGATTCTCTTCCTGGCATCACTTAGGAGCCCCGCATGCCGCGGAATGAGCAGGTAGGCATATGCCTGGTGCTTGTAACGGCCCACTCTTCCTCGCAGTTGGTAAAGGTCGCTCAACCCAAATTTGTCGGCTCGATCGATGATGATCGTATTCGCGTTCGGAATATCGATGCCGCTCTCAATGATCGTGGTGGAAAGCAGGATATCTGCTTCTCCATTGATGAAGGCCGTCATCACCCGTTCAAGATCGTCCGGATCCATTTGCCCATGCCCGACAAGAATCTTCGCGTGCGGCACCAATGCCTGTAGCTTGATCGCCACGGAATCAATATCCATCACCCGGTTGTGCAGGTAAAAGATCTGCCCCTGCCGATTCAACTCTCGTTGAATGGCGTCACGCACCAGCCGTTCATCGTATTGGGTGATGATTGTCTCCACAGGCAAGCGGTCCAGTGGCGCAGTCTCGATCGTGCTCATATCCCGCGCCCCCGTGAGCGCCAGGTAAAGGGTGCGTGGAATCGGTGTGGCGCTCAGGGTTAGCACATCCACCAACTTCCGAAGCATCTTGAATTTCTCCTTGTGCATTACCCCGAAGCGCTGTTCCTCGTCGATGACTACCAACCCCAGATCCTTGAAGACCACATCGTTCTGCACCAGTCTGTGCGTCCCCACAACAATATCCACAGCGCCACTCGCCAGATCTTCTATCACTTTTTGTTGTTCTTTGCGAGTCCGGAATCGAGAAAGCAAATCCACTTTCACCGGGTAATCCGCCATTCTATCCCGGAAGGTATTGAAATGCTGCTGGGCCAAAACAGTCGTCGGCACAAGGATAGCCACCTGTTTCCCTCCCATCACCGACTTGAAGGCCGATCGAATTGCCACTTCGGTTTTCCCAAACCCGACATCGCCGCAAATGAGCCGGTCCATCGGTTTGCCTGACTCCATGTCCTTCTTTGCAGCATCGATGGCTCGAGCCTGGTCGGGCGTTTCTTCGTAAGGGAATGAGTTTTCAAATTCCCGCTGCCAGGGAGTATCTGTTGGAAACGAATGACCAGTCTGGCTTTCTCGCGCAGCCTGGATACTGAGGAACTGGCTGGCCAGGTCCTTCACCGCGTGCTCGGCTTGCGCTTTTGTCTTTGCCCACCGCTGTCCACTCAGCGTATTGAGCGGCGGCTTCACTTTTCCGGCTCCCACATACTTGCTGACCAGGTAGGCCTCCGTCACCGGGACATAAAGTTTCGGGGCAGGAGCCGTCGGGTCGCTGGCCGCATATTCGATTGCCAGGCACTCCTGTCTTTCCTGCTCATCGCTTTCCGCTGAACCTTTTCTCCCTCTGGATAACGGCATCAATTGTAAACCCAGGTATTTGCCAATGCCGTATTGCAGATGAACCACGAAATCGCCCTCTTCCAATTCGGCAAAATTAATATCCAGCGCCGACCGTGCCGCCACTGCGTGATGTGTCTTCAACCGGCGAGGCCGTTGCACTTTGTAGCGACCAAAAATCTCTGCATCGGTAATGACAACAGTCCGGGATGGCTCATACAAAAACCCGCGATTCAATCCCCCAAGGTGCACACTCGGCATGGGCAGCGCCGGTCCTTTGCCACCGTCGTCAATCGGTCGATGAAATCCATATTCCTCCCAAAGTTCAAAAAATCGCTGCTTTTCTCCATCGGTATTACAAAAAACCTGGATATTATAATCCTGTCGGAGCCAGCGATGAATCTGCAGAAAAAATTCCCGCCTCTGAACCTCGGCAATTTGCGCCTCGGGACGGTGCTCCCCGATGGGCCGAAAAACATCCAATCCCATGAACAAAGGGGATTCTGTATCCGGCGGTGCTCCTGAATCGAGCCCGATCCAGTGCATTTTCCGCTCGACAGCCTGTTTCTTCAGTGTATCGAACGAAATGAAAAAAGGATCATTCTCTGGCACTCGGGAAAAATACTCGGATACATGATTCTGGAGTTGTTCAGGTTCAATAAATAGTAACAACGACTCCTCTGGAAGATAATCGAGCAGCGTCGCGAATCTACTAAGCCCTTCGGTATTGGATTTGTCGGCGAGAGTAGCGCGCAAAATTCCCAGCTCGCCGCCCGGTGGCAATACCACAACATCAATCTCTTCTCGGGAAATCTGGGTCTGTGGATCGAACGTTCGCAACGACTCCAGCGTGTCGCCAAAGAACTCCAGCCGAACTGGCCATGGAGAAGTCAACGGAAAGACATCGACAATCCCACCACGTAGAGACATGTGCCCCTTCATCGTCACCTGCGCCTCCGGCTCGTAGCTCTGCTCTTCCAGCCACTCGATCAAATCCAAAGGATCCAGTTGATCCCCCTTTTTGAGCGATTTTGTCCGGCTCTCCAGCACGCCCAGCGGAAATGTTTTTTGTAACAACGCAATGACATTGGTCACTACCAACGGCGCATTTTTCGATTTCGAGGGGATCAGGGCCTGCAAGGTTTCCAGGCGCTCGCTAATAACATCCGCATGGGGCAGTTTGGACTCATTTGGCAATATTTCCCACGAGGGAAAGTAGTGCACTTTTATTTCGTCCTGAGCGGATCCATGTTTATCGAGGTAGGTTAGCCACGTTTCCATCTCCTGTTGCAGCGTTTCCTGTTGTTTGACTCCCGCGGTTACGATGACGAGCGGTTTTGATTTAAAGGAGGCATGCAGCGCGGCTGCCACGAAACTTTGAGCGCTTGAGGATACACTCTCGATGGAAAAATGATTTCCCTCCTCCACCCCTTTGAGAACCCTCTTGAAAGGGGGAGTCTTTACAATTTCGTCAAATAGATTGGACACCACGGTTAAACCCGGGCCATGCCCAGCCATTCAAACTCGCAGGCAGGCAGGATCCAGTCAAGGGCTGACAAATGTTTGATTTTTCAGTTGAAAAGCGGAGTATCCCTCCCATGCGAAATCCAATCATCGTTGCTCTGGATGTGCCGGGCGCGGATCAGGCAGTTCGGCTGGCCCGGGAGGTCGCCCCGGCCGTGGGAGCCTTCAAGATCGGCAGTGAGCTCTTCACCAGCGCGGGCCCGGACATCGTTAAAAAAATCAGGGCAACCGGGGCAGCGGTGTTCCTCGACTTAAAATTTCACGATATCCCCAACACCGTCGCCAAGGCAGTGGCGGCGGCTGTCGGACTCGATGTCCAGATGTTAACCGTCCACACTTGCGGAGGGACCGCCATGCTTCAGGCTGCCGAGAAGTCAGCCCAGGAAACAAGCGCGGCTCTGGGTCGCCCTGCTCCGTTGGTGCTGGGCGTTACAGTGCTTACCAGCCTCGATACCAATGAAATCAATGAAGTCGGGGTCGCAGGCAATGTGGGCCAACAAGTGGAACGACTTGCGCGAGTCGCCTCTGCTGCGGGGATTCGTGGACTGGTTTGTTCGCCGCTGGAAATTGCGGATCTTCGCCAACTGCTGCCACCCGAAATCGAACTGATCACTCCTGGCATTCGGCCAGGCAAAGATTCCCGCGATGATCAAAAGCGCACTCTGACTGCTCGGGAAGCGATGTCGGCAGGAGCAACCTGGCTGGTTATTGGCAGACCCATTTACGCTGCCGCTGACCCACGAAAAGCTGCGGAAGAAATATTGGCTTCGTTAAGCTAACGGCACGAACTTCACTCTCATTTCACCCCCGATGATATCCATGATGGCCACGCTGCGCTCCATCCCGAAACGAGATTTGCCTGCGTAACCTGGATTCAGGAAAAATAAGTTCCCGGTCTTTTTCCAATACGGTTTGTGGGTGTGCCCAAACATCACGACATCTGGTTTCTCAATCTGAATTCTCTCCATTTGTGAAGGAGTAAGCGCTTGAGGGTTGACGATGTGGGTTAATAAAAACTTCTTTTCGCAAAGCACTACAACCTCTGTGTCTCGAAATGAAATCAGGCTGTCTGTATTTCCCAGGACGGCGGTGGTTGGGGCTAACTGTTCCAATTCGTTTATCAACCATGGCATCCCAATGTCACCGGCATGCAGAATATGTTCCACCCCCTGAAAAATATCGGCGACTCGACCATCCAAATAATCGTGAGTATCGGATATTAAACCAATCTTCATGAGAGCTAGGTGGCTTCCTCTGCCTCGCCAGTCTCAGGTTCATTTTCGGCGGACTCGCCTGCCTCTTTTTCTACTTTGGATTCTGCCGCGCTCTCCTGGAATTTCATCACGGCAGCAAACAAGCCAGTAAACAGGCCGCTGCTCAATAAGGTGTTTCGAAAGAACTCCCAGGTTTGCGGCCACTTACCGGTGCCAATCGTCAAGGCCATCAACCAGCCTTGCACCGTTTTGAGATATTCTGGATTATTATAAGGGTTGATCAGCCATGAAAGTGTATTGGTCAATATATAAAACCCAATAGCTGCAAGAAGGCTTCCTCCTACCATTTTAAGAAGCGTTACTTTCCTGCCCATCCTGCGTCCCAGAAGAAAAACAAGAACGTAGCAGATATAATTGATGCCCAGGTAAACCCAAAGTCGGGGGTCCGCAGCCGTGGCGGAATAGTAAAAGAAATTCAGGCACAAATCCGAAACCAGCATGGTGACAAAGGGAAGGACGAAGCCGGATTTTCCTGGGAAATAGACCCCAGCACAAAATATCAATGCATACACCGCGCTAAAATTGGGCGGGAAAAGGCCAGGTATGCGCGAAAACGCGAACACCACCATCAGCACAACTTGCAAAATCTTCTGTCGATTCACTCGCAAAAAATGATACGCCAAGATACGAGGAAGACAAGAACCGCTGTTGGCTGGGCATGGTTTCCGGATTGAGCTCTATTCGCCAAACCCTTAGATTACCGCTTCGCTGGAAAAATGCAGGATTTACTCAATATCATTTTCGAAGACTCCGAAATGCTGGTGGTCAACAAACCGTCTGGCCTGGTTTGTCACCCAACTAAAGGCGATGAGTACTCCAGCTTGATCAGCCGGGTAAGGCTCTATTTGGATGGCACATTGAAGTCTGTTCCAGCACTGGATGCTCCTCCAGGCCATTCTGCCCACCTCATCAACCGCCTGGATCGTGAAACGAGTGGCCTCGTTCTTTTGGGAAAGAATCCCGAAAGTGCCGGATCCCTCGGAAAAGCCTTTGAGGCTCGCACAGTCCAAAAGGAATACCTGGCTATCGTTCACGGCCACGTGAAGGAGGCATCAGGCAACATCGCAACTGCACTGGGAAAGGACCTCAATAGCGTGATACATATCAAGGACTGCGTCACGACAGAAGGGGCATTATCCGAGACTGGATATTCGGTCCTTAATCGTTTCGAAAATGAGCACGGGCGTTTTTCGCTCCTTAAGATCAATCCCAAAACAGGGAGGAAGCATCAAATTCGAATTCACCTCCAACATATTGGCCATTCCATTGTCGGAGATAAAATGTACGGTGGAAACGAAGATCTTTACATGGCATTGGTGCAAAACCGTTTGACCGATGATCAACGCAAAGAGCTGCTTACACCCGCGCAGACTCTTCACGCCAGCAGGCTTCAGTTTACCTGGAGGAACTTTGATTACGATTTTTCTGCGCCTCCTGAGAAATGGTTCATCGAATTTGCGCAAATGAAACCCACCGTGTTGTCACCCTAAAACCTGGAGGTCCGATGCCACTGCTTCGAATCGAAAAATTGACCCGGTTATTCAAAAACAACGGAGCGGCAAGTGGATTGCGTGATTTCTCCGGCGTCGTCGAAAATAAGTCGCTGCACGTCGTTTTGGGCCCTTCCGGAGCAGGGAAAACGACATTGCTCCGGGTTATTTCGGGTCTCGAAAAAACCGATTCGGGACGACTTTTTTTTGACGAAAAAGAAGTTACGAATCTTTCTGCGCGGGATCGAGACGTCGCTGTGGTGTTTCAGCAGGCCACTCCACTCCCGCACCTCACCGTGGCGGAGAATTTGGCATTGCCGCTTCAGCTCAGAAAGCTGCCTTCTTCTGAAATTGATAGGAAAGTTCAGGGCATTTCAGAAAAACTGGGAATTCAGGATTGGCTCCATCGCCAGACGACAGAGCTCTCCGGAGGAGAAGCCCAAAAAGTTTGTCTTGGGCGGGCCCTTATTCGAGAAACTTCCCTCCTACTGATGGATGAGCCCTTTGCCCATCTGGATCAACCCCGCAGAATCGAATTCAGAAGGCTGCTGAAGCACCTCCAAAGGGAAACCGGGACGACAATCATCTTTGTGACGCACGACCAGGCGGAAGCAAGCTCCCTGGCAAACCATTGCACCGTGATAATAAATGGGGCGAATCAACAGACCGGATCGTTTGATCAACTCCAGCGCCTGCCGGATTCCCTGCCAGTCGCCTCATTCATCGGAAATCCAATCATGAATCTGTGGCCGTCGAAGTCTTTAACGCCGCAAATTCCCCAACTCCGTGACGGGACGACTATTGGAGTGCCGTCGCATCAGTTGTCGAGAAATTCGGCTCCCGGTTTGGTTCGGCTTCAGGTCCGCGATGTGATTTACGAAACGCATGGATCTATGATTCTTGGGTTTGGCACTGCTGTGGAAAAAGGGTTGCAGGTTACTTTTTCCACCCCGGTGAACGACACGATTCAGAATACCAACATTGACCTCTTTTTTGATCCCCGCGCGGCGCTGCTCTTTTCAAGTGAAACCGGTCTCCGCATGCCGAACGTTTAACCTTTGCTTCCAGTTCAAGAAGTGCGGCTGCTCCCAGCCCTCGGGATTCGGCCTCCCTGTGGGTTTCGTTCTCTGCTCTTGCGACCATGCATGGGGAGTATTAGCACTCCAAAAAAAAGGACCTGTGCTAAACAGGTCCACAAAATTATTTGTACGAAAAATTTAACTCTTGGATTTTCCGATTTTGATATTTCCTGCGGAGGTTTTCAGGACCAGCTCCGAACCGCCGCCATTAATTTGAGTTTTGAGATGACTCGATCCCTTTTTGATTTCGGCGAACTCCGTTCGCACTTCTCCTCCGCTGGTTTGTGCATCGATATTCAACGCAGCTGCTTCAGGCAGTGTCACCTTGATATCCCCGCCAGATGTCTTTAGCACGCAATCGGATTTTGGAGTATGGGTAAAATGAGCGGTAATGTTTCCGCCGCTGGTCCGGGCGCTGGTGGTTCCTCCCAACGCATCCAGGGAAATGTTTCCCCCGGCTGTTGTCACTTCAGTGCTGCCACTCACCTCTCCTATCTTAATGTTTCCGCCGGATGTTTTTCCGGTAAGATCTCCCTCAACGGAAGCTACTTTCAAGTCGCCCCCGGCGGTTTCGATCTTCACATTCCCCTTGGCGGTGTTCACCTGGATGTTTCCACCGGATGTCTTGGCATCAACCTGCCCAACGATATTTCCCACTGAAATGTTCCCCCCGGCCGTGCGTAAACGAGCATTACCTTCCAAATCCCCGAGTTTTAAATTGCCTCCAGCGGTGCTAAAGTCCACCTCGAATTGTTTTGGGATGGTCACGATATAATGGACCTGCAATTGAGGTTCGTTAAAGGACCAGATGGATTTGGCGGAAGAAGGCGTTTGCGCCTCGATGGAAAGATTGTTCCCGGACGGGGTGAAGGTGATCTGGTGGCTGTCCAGAAGGCGGTTAGCCTGGTCGTCACTTCCGCGCTTGACCGCTCGAATTATCTCAACATGGATTTCTTTTTCGTTTCCAGTGGTGACATCAATATCTCCCCGGTCTGCCTTAATAGTAAGTTTGCCGGCGGCGGCGACTTTGAATCGTTTATCAATATGGTCTTCAGTGGCCGCGTGGACCGCGCCAGTGAAAGCCGCCAATAACAAGGCTGCAAGGATTGTGTGCGCATTCATATTTGTTTTAACCAAGAACAAACTAGACTTCAGGAAAGTTTCAGAAATTACAAAAGCGAAGATCGTTTATAATGGGATTCACTCTTTTTCAGGCTGTTTCCCCAGGATTTGCCGCAAAGCCTCCACATGATCGTCGAAGGCCGCGCGGCCTTTGTTGCTCGCCTTAAGATAGGTCCGCGGTTTTCGGTCAACAAAGGTTTTACTAACTACCATGTAACCTGCCTCTTCCAGCTTTAGCAAATGGGCGCCCAGGTTCCCGTCGGTAACCTGGAGCATTTTTGCCAGCGAGCTAAACTGGATTTCTTCGTCTGACTTCAGCGAAGTCAGCGCCGACATGATCCGCAGGCGCACCGGTTGATGTATGATTTCGTTAAGCTCCGGCACGCGGTCCCTTGTATATGATGTAAAGGCCTGAAACTATGAGAGAGCCGCCTCCTGCACAACCCAGCCACAAGCTTTCGTAACTTCCGGCGAGGAATACCCCTGCCAGGACTAGCAAAGTGACAAGGGCTCCGAGAATAATGTAGAACCGTCCAAACCACAGGCCTCCGACCACATAGGCAAACATAAACAGGGTTACGATGTAAGCGCCGAAATGGCGGGCATTAAATGGGGACAGGAGGAATGCCCACACTGCGCCAAATACCATCAGGATAAGAAAAAACAGAAAAACTCTGGGATCGTGCCTTGATTTGATGGCCGACATTCGGACTGAAATTCTCCAGGTAATGATGCCGCCCAGCAGATCCAGGATCATCCAACCCAAACCGGCGCTGGCCGGGAGGAACTGATTTATTGCGAACCCCACTACCCAGATAACACCCCAGGTTATCAGAATAGGCCCTCCGATCCGTGCAGCGGTCATCCGCGTCAACTCATTGGTGGCCTGGATTGCCTCCAGACTTTTACTGGCTTCTTCCTTTGAAATCTCCATGGCTATTTGTCCTCCCATCGAAATTTCCACACAGTAATAAACCAAAACAAAACAGTATACCCCAGCATCACTGTCAGCGGCATCAGAATCGATTCAAAACCCAATCCCCGCCACGTTGTCCCATCAAATCCGTCCACTGCCCAGCGCGTCGGGATGAACAATGTTATTTTTTGCAACCATTCCGGGAAGATGAACGAAGGCACCCACGCGCCTCCCAACATCACCAGCATCAACACAACAAAGATGGAAATGCCCTTTGTCGCCTCCGGGCTTTTTCCGATCGCCGCCAGCAACAACCCCACGCTTGCTGCAAAGAGCGCGAAGGCAATATTGC
>JAQGOY010000182.1 GCA_028293375.1 Verrucomicrobiales bacterium
ACAAGTGGTTTCGGGTTGCGGAAAAAGGGGGGCTTCCGTGGGGCACTCAAGCCATTAATCAGATTTCCCCTAAAATGCGAACTCAGGAGATCAAAATGGCGAACGAAAGGGCTGAGGAATGGCTGCAGAAGTTCCAGAAACCGAAGCAATAAGGGATGGCACCAGAAAGGCCCTCTTGCTGTGCCTGGGCTTTTTGTGGATTAGTCTGATTCCCATCAGTGTGCTGAAAGAAACTCCTGCCTTTTGGCATGTCCGAAATCCAATAGCTCACCTGATCAGGATAGTCATTCTCAAGGCGTTTTACCCTGTTTTAGTGCTGGTACTGATTTTTTCACTGCTTGAAGCATTGCATTTCCTCTGGACCCGGCCGGAAATCGTGCGCGCAGAACGTCGGGAGATATTTTGGATTCGCTCGCTGACCATCACTTTCGTTGTAGCCAATATTTGTGTTGTTGGATGGAATAACGCCGCGAACATTATGGCCGGGAGGAACCTTCATGACCATTCGCTTAGCAGAAGTCCATGAGAGCAAATCAGGCGTTGCTGTAAAGACTCCTCCCATAAGTCTGACAGAATGGTGCCATGAACCAACAATGGTGGTGCCCCAAATGTCACCGCACTTATCTCGAAGGGCAGCAGCGGGGAGCCAGACCTATGCGCCTTTGTCATTATTCGGATTGCAACTGCGTCGCCGACTTCTCACAGATCAGTTGGGCTAATTTAAGAAATTTTGACCCCACCCTTCAGGAAACCCCTGGGGTCGGCATGAGGTACGAGATTTCTGCGGCCGTCATGCAACAGGCTTGGAAACCTGCCCACACCCCGACCCGGGAAGTCGCGCGATTTAGGCTTTAATCCCGGGATTTTTCCTGTTGAATTGCGGTTCTGCAATTCAAATGAAAGTGCTGATTACTGGCGGTTTTGGCTTTATTGGTTCTCATATCGCAGAAGCTTTGGCCAGGCAGGGGGCGGCAATTGTCATCCTCGATAACCTAAGTTCCGGGCATCCCGAAAACCTCGCTTGGAAAAACGCTGCCCATCAACTTGAGTTGGTGGAGGGAAACGTGGGCGATAGGCGGTTGCTTCGCAAGATCGTCCCGGGATGCGATTGGATTTTTCACCAGGCAGCAGTTCCGTCCGTACCGCTTTCCGTTTCCAAACCTCTGGAAACAAATGCAGATAATCTGGATGGCACACTGGAACTTCTGGTCGCCTCACGGGACGCAAAAGTGAGCCGCTTTATCTTCGCTTCATCCTCCTCTATTTACGGTGAAGGAGCGGAGGAAATAAAATCCGAAAATCTCCCTCCAAATCCTTTGTCCCCTTACGCGGTCCAAAAATACGGGGCAGAAAAGTATTGCCAATTGTTTCATCAGCTTTATGGGTTGAATACTGTTGCTCTCCGTTATTTCAACGTATTTGGGCCACGCCAATCCTTTGATTCGGCTTATTCAGGAGTCATTGCCAGGTTCTGCACACAAATGTTGAAAGGGGAACGCCCCACCATTTTTGGCGACGGTGAGCAAACGCGCGATTTTGTCTTTGTCGACAATGTTGTATCCGCGAATCTTTTGGCGGTGCAAAGGCCAATAGAACAAATAGCTGGAAAAGTTTTTAATGTGGCTGGCGGACAAAGCGTGAGTCTGCTGGACCTGCACCAGGAGATTAATCGGTTGACCGGACAAAATCTAGAAGTGAGGTTCGAACCTGCGCGACAAGGGGATGTGCGATCCTCCAGGGCCGATATTCAAAGCGCTCAATCCCTTTTGGGCTACGAGGTTTTGGTCCCGTGGCAGGAGGGACTGAGGCGAACACTCGAATTTTATAGAAACACTTAATTTACCTCGGGTAGCCTGTTGAAGGTCACCAGGCAATCTTCTGCCAGGATCATCACTTCCTCCGCAGTGATCTTTCGCATGCAAACAGATTCCGTGAACGATTGGTTGACCACGCATTTTGTCTGCAGACATGGGGAACAGGGAAACTGGTGGTAAATGGTCCTTTTCTCTTCACCCAATGGTTTGACCTGCCCTGGCAACATCGGCCCATAAAGCGAGATGGCCGGTGTTTTTGTGGACGCCAGGATATGGCTCACGGAAGAATCCGTGCCGATGAACAGGGCAGCTCTCGCGATGAGTTCGCGAACTTCCAATAGGGAAATCATTCCGCAAACACTCAGGAACATGGACGTGTCCCTGAGTTGGGAGTCGATTTGGCTTGCTGCTTCCGCGTCTTCTTTGTTTCCCACCATCACGCATTGAAAACCGTGTTTTTTATGTAATTGACGAATCAACTCGATCAACGTGTCGAGCGGAAGGTGACGCAGAGGGCTTCGCCCTCCATTAAAGAGCACAACGTATTTGGATTGGATGGGAAATTTATCGAAGAAAACAGAATCCGAGGCGGAAGGAAATATCTCGGTTTTATTATATTTATTTAATGGCTCAAGCGATCGAAGGACCTGGTAATTCTTTTCGATCTCATGAGGTTCGAACTGAAATTTCTCAACATTGGTTAAAAGAAAATCCCCGCCGGAGCGGTCGTTTCCCATGCGGATCGGGATATTGGGAAGCCAGCCAAACAAAAACGTATGACGAATATCGCCTCTTAACTCGATGAACACATCAAAGTTTTCCTTCTTAATCCTTTCCAGAAAAAGTTTGTAGGTTTGGAAAAAAGAACTCTTCGAGGGCATGGCATCCTTTCGTATGCTCGTCCACCACGGACAGTCGATGATCCAAAGTTCATCGATGTGCGTGTTATTCTTGAGCACCGCCGCAGCCCAACTCCCGCAGATCAGGACAATCTTACTCGATGGATATTTATCTTTTAAGGAGTGAAAGACAGGGGTGGACAAAACCGCGTCTCCAATGTGATCAGGTCTTGAAACGAGGATTCGGGGATTTTGCAGGTCCGGTTTTCGATTCTTGCGAAACAACCGGGATGGAAGGGTGACCAGGTATAAAAAAACATTTAATGCATAACTGAGGATTAACTTTTTTTTGCCCAGGACATGCATAATAATTTGTGGAAAACAGCCTTACAGTTTTTCGCGACAATGAGGAGCGGTAAAGTCCTCCAGAGGACCGATCGGCACAATTCGATTCGGATTTATTTCCTCATGCGTCATGTAGTAATGGCGTTTGATATGTTCGAAATTGACCGTTTCAGCCATCCCGGGTTGTTGATAAAGGTCCAGTAGATATCCATGCAGGTTTGAGTAATCCTTGATTCGGCGGATATTGCATTTGAAATGGCCATGGTAGACCGCATCAAATCGGATCAGGGTGCAGAACAGCCGCCAGTCGGCTTCGACAATTCCAGGGCCGAACAAGTAACGATTTTTGGAAAGGCGTTCTTCCAGGAAATCCAGTGATTTAAAGAGTTGGATGCACGCGGAGGCGTATGCGTTTTGTTCCGTCGCGAAACCGGCCTTGTAGACTCCATTATTAACGGTGCCATAAATAAAGCGCGAAAGCTCTTCCTGTTCATCCCTGATGCTGGAGGGAAATAAGTCCGTATTGTTTGCATGGGAAGTGAACTCGTCGTTGAACATCCGGCAAATATCATCTTCCGAATTGTTGACGATCCTCTTGGAGAGTTTATCCCACAGAACCGGCACAGTAACACGTCCGCGATAACCTGGATCACTGGCAACGTAAGCTTCAGATAAAAATGCAAAACCGTTAATGGGGTCATGCGAATACCCTGGCCCATCACGAAATGCCCAACCGCGGTCGTCTCGCACTGGATCAACCACTGTAAACCCAATAAACTCCTCGAGCCCCTTTACTTTCAGGGCTATCAGCGTACGGCTGGCCCACGGGCAGGCGAGTGAAATGTAGAGGTGATATCTTCCCGCCTCCGCTGGGAATGGAGTGGATCCATCACTGGAAATAAAATAGCGAAATGCATCTTCCTGCCGTTCGAACTGGCCCGATTTGGATTGTTCATCGGGGAACTGGGGACGTGTTGTCATAATTAATTACGGCTTTTGTCCATTTCCTTCCCTGAAAGTCTCACGATCAGCCTCCAGGGCTCGTTTCAGATTTTCGTTGTGCATTCTCGCCCTCGAGACATAAGCCTCATTGTCAGGGTTAATATGCGCCATATCTCGGACCGCAGCTTCATCATGCAATTTGAATATTTGCGCAGCACGAATCGCGCTTTTTTCGTCCATTCCCAATGAGGAAAGCGCCACCGTGCCGAGGTCCAGGGCGCTTCCGAGGGTGTCTCGAAAAAAATCAGGCACTTCTAGTCGTAGAATTTCGTAGGCGTGTTGCCGGCTGACAGCCCGGGCAAGGATGCGCAAATGGGGAAAGTTTTGCTTCACTATTTGAATGATTTCATTCGCTTTCGCGTCGTCATCGATGGCGACGATGAAAAGCCTTGCCTTGTCTGCCCCTGCGGCCCGGAGCAAATCAAGTCGGGAGGCGTCGCCATAGAAAGACTTTAACCCAAAACGCAGGAGCGCGTCCACCTGGTCGGCGTCGTGGTCCAGGACGGTGGTCCCATAACCGTTGGCGCGAAGCAAGCGCCCCACAATATTCCCAAAACGTCCAAAGCCAGCCAGGATCACCGGGTTGTCATGCTCATCGATGATGTCCGGCTCGCGGGTCCTGGAAGGTAACTGGAACAGCGGCTGGACAACTTTATCATTGAATAGCAATAATAGTGGAGAGGCTGCCATGCTCAGAGCGACGGAGGCGGCCAGGATCTGGGAAAGCTCCAAGCTTAAGACGGATTGCTGGGTGGCTATGCTGAACAAGACAAATGCGAATTCCCCTCCCTGGGCCAGCGCGAAAGCCAAAAGAAAACTTTGACTGCGGTTCAGCTTGAACAATCGACCCACCCCAAACAAGACCAGGAATTTTACCAGCAACAAGCCGAGCACTACGAAAGCCACGACACCCGGTTTCGAGGCCACCAGGGCAAAATCAATACTCGCACCGACAGAAATAAAGAAAAGGCCGAGGAGCAGACCTTTGAAGGGCTCGATGTCTGTTTCGAGTTGAACGCGGTACTCACTTTCCGCCAGGAGCACTCCTGCAAGAAAAGTTCCCAGCGCAGGGGAAAGCCCGACTTTTTGCATGAGAATGACAACGCCAATGACCAGGAGCAGCGTAGTCGCTGTAAACATTTCGCGTAGATTGGTGTTGGCAATATAACGAAAAAATGGCCGTAGAAGATAGCGTCCGACAAACACTACAAAACTAATCGCGGCCAGGACAACGAGAGCTTTCGGCCAGCCTTGAAGCGATTCAATCATCGATTCCTGATTTCCCGGGGTGGGGGACTTCATAGTGGGCAAAGTGGCCAGCAGCGGCATCAAAGCCAGTATGGGAATGACTGCCATATCCTGAAAAAGCAGGATCGAAAATGAAGCTTCGCCGCCGGGTGTCTTGAGCAACCCTTTTTCGCCCAGAGATTGAAGGACAATGGCGGTGGAAGACATGGCCAAAATAAGACCGATCGCGAGGGCTTGTTTCCAGGGGAGACCACAAAAATAGCCGCCGAGCATCACGGCAAGCGCAGTGCCGCCGACCTGCAAGCCACCCATCCCGAACAGGTTTCCGCGCAATTGCCAAAGTAAAGAGGGGCGAAGTTCAAGACCTATGATGAAGAGCATCATGATGACTCCAAACTCGGCAAAGTGCATGATGCCCGCCGGATCGGTGACAAGCCGAAGGGCGAAGGGACCAATCGCAACTCCGGCCAGAAGATAACCAAGCACCGATCCAAGCCCAAGCCGCTTCGCCAGGGGAACCGCAATCACAGCAACCAGGAGATAAATAAAAACCGAATGAAAATCACTCATTCACGGCGAGGATTGTAGCGGTCAAGAAAGCAGAGCACGAGGAATTTGGCGACAATCAAAACCGCGGTCTTCGGCTTCCAGTTTCGATTCAAGTTCTCCGCGACAGTGCTGGCCTTTAAACCGAGCCGAGTCCAAGGAAATGGCATAGTAGATTTCAATTGGTTTTTCTTGAAAGACGCGATCCATATCTTAACTTGGGCTCAATTCACCAGAGAAGATTTTACCGCTGAACGAAAAATCTCTCTAGAGTTACTGAGATATGAAATTTCTTGTCATGATCTTGATGCTTGGCATCTGCATACTGGCGGTTTCCTGCGGGGGATTGGTGAACGGAAAGCAGATCGCAGAGCATGGAGTTGTCGATTTCCACGCAGTTTTTAATGAAGGACAGGTCCGGGATATCTACGCAGCCAGTGGCGCGAGGCTTAAGAATTCCGTTACTGAAAAGGATTTTCTGAAGTTGTTGGAAGCGGTGTATTTAAAGCTTGGGAAAGTCACCACTTCGACCACCACTGGCTTCAAGGTCATGGCCAGGAACCTAACGACAACCGTTGTGCTTTCGCAGAAAACCACTTTTGAGTACGGTTCGGCCACTGAAACCTTTTCCTACGAAATCAGGGGAGAAACCCCCGTATTAATATCCTATCAAATTATCTCTAACGACTTGATCTTGAAATAATCCGTGAATAGGAAATCGCTTTGATTGGGCCATTGTGTAAACTTCCAAAAACAACGAATCAAAGTTATTCTTATCTGAGAAGAAAGCGTTTAGAGCAGACCAATCCCAGTGGCAGCAGTAGCAGGATTTTGAATCATGGATTATGAGAAAAGGGCCTTCGTATTCGGGGGAAAGGTATCAATCCAGTGGTTCGAAACTCTGTCGTTCGCTTTGTTGCATGGTTGCGTGTGCAGATGGATTTTCCGGTGAGAGTGCCGGTGAATGAGCATATTATCAATATGAAAGGGGAACGTGTCTCGGCCACTTTTTTTGCCCCGTTTGATCCCACTCTCGAACCATTCATCCGCGTTTCCACCGGGGATTATTCTGCCACGCGATGGAGGCGGGGTCGCGATAATGCCCTGGCTAGCATTCTGTGTTCAGTAGCTCACGAATTAGTCCATTATCAGCAGTGGCTGGACGGTAAATATTTCTGCGAATCTGAGGCGGTGAGAGGAGCGGCTAAGAGGGTTCGTGAGTATGCGAAAACCGTTCGCCATCCATAGGAGTCCAGATTTTCACGTACGCTTTTTTTGCAATCGAAATGGCACAGCATGACAGTTCTCTGGACGCATTGGAGGGTTATTTTTGTTGATCGATTTCCAGGCGCAAATAGTCGTATTGAACTCCGGACATCGCGTTTCCGCTGGGGATTGTCAAGGTCATGGTGTTGGTCCCCTTAACGAGTAGATTGGCTGGGAACGCTACTTCCCGTTCGCGCCAATAGCCGCGAATTCCATCGCGCCGGATGGTGGCTGTGTCTGTTAGATTGGCGATGGTTCCGGCTGGATTTCCGTTTACAGCGACGTCGATTTTTCGGGCACTCGACGAAGCGAGTCCAACCCGGAGAATGGCATGGCCCTCACTGGACTCCTGCAGGTTAAACTCGATGGTCCATGGAGTGCCGACAGGTCTGTCCGGACGGGGGCATTGGGTGAAATTCCAATCCTTTCGGTAATCACTTTTTCCAATGGTATAATGGACATCCTTTGGAAAATCTTTCGGATATTCCAGGTAAAGGCCCCAGTGCCAATAATCGTTTCCACGAAAAAACTCCTCCGCGCTTCGATTTGCAACTCCAATTTCCCAGAGTTGTTTTCCATGCCGCACTGGTTTCCATTGAAGCGAATGCAGGTCTGTAACTTGACTTGGATTCACAGCAACGTCGGTGATCGTGAGTTCGCCAAGAACTCCGTCCGCAATGGCGTGCAATGTATATTTTCCCGGGTGAACTTGAGGGATTTCGAAGCGTCCCTCGGAATCTCCCTTCGTCCAAAACTCATAATACTTGGCGTCCTGTTGCCAATCCACCAGCCCAGGGCCGCCACGTTCAGATGCCTTATAGTCGGGGTGAGTGACGCCAACCAGCAGGTTAGTGAAACCGAGCGGCGTATCGTCGTGGATGACTATTCTTCCTCGAATGGTTCCACGTTTTGAAGCAGATGGGAAATCCACACCCTGCACCCAATCGTATGGCCACGATTTTTTTTCATTCGTCGCCTGCTGAGGTCCATTTTTCCAAAGTCCTTCACCATCACTTCCAGAATTGCAATAAATCAGGAAGGGACCGATGACTTTAGTCCACTCTTCCCCGGCTGCAATTTCGCAGACACTCCCCCCGTAATGACTCCCGCGCCAATAATTGAGCAGGGTGGGAGCCGCACCCTCACTGACATCCAGGTGACCGGCAAGTTCCACTTTAGTGGCTCCGCCGCTCAAATACTCGATACTTGGATTAACCATCCAAAGGCCAACCTGCTTTTCGGAACTTGCCCATCCGAAGGCTGGAATTTCAAATTGGATGGCGGAGTAGTCATACTTATGCTCTGCCTTCCCGGCAAATCTTCCCGTCGTCATGCGTTTGGCCTCCTTCATATTTAGGGGCGTTCCATTCTTCCAATCGGCCGGAGAGGGCATGATTCCATGCCTGTTTTTATCTATTGCCATGTAGTCAAAGACTGCTGGATTCAGCTTCAATCCAAAATGCGCCTCGCCAATCGAAGTTGCTGGATGGTTGGTGCCGTGTGAGAAAATCGAATAGGTGTAAATGCCAGAGTCACCCTTGCCGAGCGCATAGCGCAGCTCCACATCGCAGGATGTGCCGCCTCCCGGGCCGCTTCGTTCGGGATGCCATCGTAAAGCGCTTTAATCGAAACTTCCGCTCGTTCACCGTTATTTTTGAGAGGGTCGATGGTTACCGCCGTGATGCTTTTTTTCCCTGGGGCGTGGGACCAGTAGCCATAGGGATGCCCGCTACCGGAACCCAAAAGTTCCAGCCCTTGGTAACGTAAAGAAACCAGATCCCCTGAACTCCGGGAAACACGCGCGATCACGAAGCGATTGGAAAGAACGAAAGCGGCAGATGATTCCTGAAGCGAAACAGCAGACGGGGCAGGCAAGGATTCCTGACTGCTGAGAACGGCTGGCAAAAGTGTGGCCGCAACAATGAAAATGAAAAACTTAACCATCTTAAGCAAAAAAAGGAGCCACGAGGCTCCCTGAAGGCGATTGAGAGCTGGAAATCAATTACGCAGGCGTCGCAGCAGGCGAAGGATCTCAAGGTAGAGCCAGACCAGTGTAACCATGATCGAAAATGCTCCGTACCATTCCATATATTTGGGCGCTTCGTTATTCACACCCTGCTCGATGAAGTCAAAATCGAGCACTAGATTCAAGGCCGCCACCACAACAATCCCAAGGCTGATAACAATGCCGAGCATGCTGGAATCATGAAGCAGAGGAATATTTACGCCAAACATCCCCACCACGAGTGCAATCGCATAAAAGACTGCGATTCCCAGGGTTGCTGCAATAACGCCTCGCTTAAATGATTCAGTGGGCTTGATGACTCCAAATTTGTAGGCGGCGAGCATGCCGAAAAGGGTGCCAAAGGTAAGGATCATGGCCTGGGAGGCGATGCCGGGACTCTTTGCCGTGCTGGCAGAAGCAATTGCTCCGAGTAAAAACCCTTCCAAAACAGCATAAACAGGGGCCGTATAAGGAGAAATGCTCGGTTTAAAAATGGTTACCATGGCAACGATAAAGCCACCGATCAGGCCGATTCCAGGAAGCAAAAATCCTGCTCCACCTCGTTGAAGCGACCACGATAGAGCGCCAGACCCCATGGCAAGGAGAAGCAAAATTCCAGTTTTATTAATCGTGCCAGCCAGCGTCATGGTGGCGTCACCGCCATAGCCGACAAAAGTATCATCGCGTAACGCGGGATTGGAAGATCTCATAACAATTCACTAACGATTTGGGGTTGTTGATTTAGCCAGACCGTTTCTATCTAGGCTGATTTTTAAAATCGTTCAAGTGAATTTGGAATGAGCGTTTCCATAGGGGCTTGAGATTCTCGGCTGAAACGTCAGTCTGGGGTGGTGTGGAAACAACACTTTCAGCATTTAGTTAAGTCGCGGTTTTTTGTGGTATTTGTCGTCATCGTGTCTGGTTGGCTGATAATTCAGGTTATGAATTGGAGCATTGGACCTGCATCACCCCTCGGTTTGAAGGACGGACACTTCGCCCCATGTTCAAACCGCCAGAATTGTGTCAACAGTCAGAGCGAAGATCCTGATCATGCCATTGACCCGATCACTTTTGCTACCGACCCAAAGTCAGCTCAGGCTGTTCTGAAGAAAGTGGTCTTACTTATGCGCGGTACAAAATTGGTTGAAGAATCAGGAAATTATTTGCGTTTCCAGGTTACCAGTTCTTTTTTCAGATTTGTGGACGATCTTGAATTTGTAATCGAGGCCAATGTTATTCAGGTTCGTTCGGCATCCAGGATCGGTTACTCGGACTTGGGAGTGAATCGAAAACGGGTGGAACAAATCCGGGCAGGATTTCAAAAAATGAATGTACACGAAAAGGCGCTGTAAAAATACAGCGCCTTGTTCCATGAATGCCTTAAACTTTGGGACGAGTGGTGGGCCTGTTTTCCAGGCGTTGCCATGCGTCGCGTGTCGCCAGTTTCGCTTTATCCCATTCCAGCCCGGCTTTGCTGCGCGTCTTTTCATAATCGGAGCGGAGGTTTGACTCCACATCTTCAAAACGCTTGCCCTGGTAGCGTCCATAACCTTCATAACCGGTTCGGTATGCGGGTTCGTAATGTTCCCACGTGGAATTCTTTTCAACGTAAGGCCGTGTATTGTAATTATCCTTCCAGTATCCCCGCTCCACTGTTGGATCAATTGCCTCAGCAACTCCCTTGCCCGCCAGGCCCCCAACAACCGCGCCAGCGGCCATGCCGATGACAGTTCCCACCGGTCCAGCCACCGTTCCTATCGCTGCTCCTGTTGCAGCGCCACCCGCCGCTGCGCCAATTCCTGTTCCGATGGGGTGAGAACCCGGTGTTCCCGTGATTGGATCTCTGTTTGCATCGCCGTCGCCTTTACGTTTGTCATTCATGATTTCACTCCTAGTTAATTTTTCCGAGAGGCACCCTGCCTTCCGGAACCAAAAAATGTTTCCCCATAAAAATAAATCTGGAAGGCCATCATTTTCTGGTATGTTTACACTATACTTCGAGCTTGGGTGTTCGGTATCGGTCCCGACTCCGTTTAGTCCATGGTGAAAAACCTGCCTTACCCTAAAAGATTAGCGTTCCCCGGCCGAAAGTTCGTTTCCGATTTTTTGTTCCTCGTGCTGACCCTCCGCAAATTCCTCGATCATTTTGCGGTTGAATGCCGGGATATCCGAAGGTGTTCTGCTCGTGACCAATCCGTGATCCACCACAACCTCCTTGTCCTCCCATTTGGCGCCGGCGTTGATCAGATCGCTTTTTATCGAGTGATATGAAGTCATCGATCTGCCTTTGACAACCCCCGCCTCAATCAAAGT
>JAQGOY010000183.1 GCA_028293375.1 Verrucomicrobiales bacterium
AGACCCAGGGTTCTCGAGAAAGCCTGGACCCCATCCCCCGTAATCCGAATGGTGTGAAGTCCCGGAACGGAAGCCTGGCCGCGAAGTTTGATGATTTGCAATTTTCGGACGACAGAATTGCGCTCCACATTTTGCGTGAGCCAGAACAGACCGTCCGCCACGGTGAATACCGGATTCTGTCGCATCTCCGCCTCCGAATATTCTCCAATAAGAAAAGTGGTCGCCTGCCAGCTGGTGAGAAGCAACGCCAGTCGCTGGATGAAATTCTGAAGTTCGATCTCCGTATTTCCTCCCCGAGTGCTGCCCGCGATGCTGCGAAAGGAATCGACTACCACGATGCTGGGGTTGATGGATTGGACTTCTGTGGTAATGGCGTCAAGCACCCCGTTCAAATCATTCTCGGCAACGACATGGCTCAAATTGACGAAGTGAATCGACTTATTAAGTTTGGAAGAGTCGAAGAAGGAGTATTGCTGCTGGTAGCGGAGCATTTTGAGCGCAGGCTCACCCAGGATGGTGAAATAAAGCGCCGGTTTTTGAGGAGTGGCATTGGCGAAAATCACCTGGTGCGCCAGTGTTGTTTTCCCGCAGCCAGGGGCTCCTGCAATGATATTAAACGAGAACTCGGGCAGCCCGCCGCCCAGTATTTCATTGAGGCCGCGCACCCCTGTCGACAGCTGGCACAGCTGAACCTTATCCTGCGTATCGGGAATCTTCACCGAAGCGCGAGTTGGTTTTTTTATTTTCTTCATAACTGTTTCTTTTAAAAACGGAGATCGTTCAACCTGGGCCAAATGCCTTGCACAATCCGGGTGGTGAGTGGCGCCCCGATGAATGTCACAAGCAATCCAAAAATGTGGGCCACGAGCATCACTTCACCTTCCATGATGTATTGTGCGCCGTGTGGCTGGCGTGCTTCGGAGATATTCGAAAAAGACCCCCGGGCATCAATCTCCAGGGAAAGGAGCCAGGGATATTCAATTGCTGCCAGGGAGCGGGCTCTGGCGACAAGCAGGCGATAACCCGAGTTCCCCATCAGTTTCCCCAGCGGGATGCGTAAGTTTTCGAAGACCCGGAAATCGTCAGCTCGCTGCGCGGTGGCGGGCGAGGGGGGACCCAACGCAATTTCATGCAGCAGGATTCGTCGCGCCAATATAATTATTTGAGGTGTGACGTTGTTTGCCATCAGTTAACCCGTCTCATGAATGTCCTGGGTGGATGCGAGGCCGAATGGCCTGCCTGGGGGGAATCCTCACAATGGGACATAGATTCGGATTCCAGGACCGGGCCGGAAAGAATCTCAGAAGGCAATAGAGGATCACGAGCCCCAAAAGCATTTGGAGCAAAGGATTGGAAAAGAGGGAGTGAATCAAACCCGATGGTTGAAAAAAAGCATGCATAAAAGTGTGAACTGCGAAGTCAAACTCTCCTGGGATCGCCTTTGATGCGTCCGCGCTTCGATTGCTTCCGTAGGAAGTGCCTTTCCGACAGCATGTCTAAAAAAGAGCCTCATGTTGTTGACCTGAAAGCATTGTTACGAAAGCAGGATTAGTGGCAATAGGGGGATTGCTGTCGAGGGGGAAGTGTGAATGGGGCAGCTAATAATTGGAAAATGATGATTCGTCGGTTCAAGAGTTCGCTGGTGGACCAATCCGTTTGGAGAAGCGTTCTAGTGAAATGAAACCTAACCCAGGAAACCAACCATGATTCGGGAGCTCTGAGGCGGGTGAATACCTTCAATTAGGATTGTTGAGAACTGGTTGCGAACATCTGGTTTGGTGTGTTGGAACAAATGATCCGGCTTTTGAATCGCAACAGGTTACGCATGACCAGACTCTTGAGAGGTTGCATTCACTACCTATTAATATCAATTGAACCCTGGAGCGGGAGGGTGGCGCTTTCGAGCTCGATCCAGAAGCGACTTCCGCTGCCGAAGATGGATTCCACGCCGACGCGCCCGCCCATTTTTAACACGGCTTTTTTTACCATGCTGAGACCTATGCCTGTGCCCTCGAATTGGTCACGGCTATTTACCCGGTTAAATATATCAAAAATGGAGCTGAAGTTTTCAGGACGTATGCCGATACCGTTATCCTCAATCCAAAGCCGGACCCATCCAGGTTTGGATTCACTCCATACTTTAATGTGAGGCTCCCGGTTTTTGGGTACGAATTTGATGGCGTTACCGAGAAGATTGGAGAGGCATTGCTTGATCCCCACTTCGTGGCCCCTGACAAGAGCTGTTGTGGATATGATTTCAATGTTCGCCTGGCTTAGATTGGGAAAGTCGTGGATCATTCCACGGATCAATGAATCTAAATCGAAGGTGGAATTGTCCTTGTGTTCACAGGTCAACTGGCTATACGCAAGGACATCGCGAATGAGTTGATCGAGTTGCACGGAAGCAGCAATGATGCGGTCCAGGTAGGTTATGGCTTCTTCATCCAATTTGTCTGAGTAATCGTCGAGAAGTATTTTGGAGAACCCCTGCATTGTTCTCAAAGGGGCGCGCATATCGTGCGAAATGCTGTAGGAAAAGGCTTCGAGTTCCTTGTTTTTTTCCAGTAATGCATCGGAAATCTTGCGGAGTTCGTCTTCTCCCTGACGTCGTTCCGCAAGGTCGGTAACCATTACGGAGAAGCCATCTACTCCGCTGGAACGTGTGGAGTACATGGCGAGATGCACAGGGCAGGTGGAACCATCCGAAGCGAGCAGCCTGAGGTCTTCATGTGGGCGGACAGGCTCCACGGCGCGAAGAAATGTGGCAAGAATTTCGTGTTTCTCGGGCAGAAAGAATTTTTCCCAGCAGGAACCGATGACTTGTTCCAACGGCGTTTTGGACAGATCTGCAAACCGCGAATTGGCATAGAATATAGTTCCGTCGGGAATGAGCATGAGCGCGCCCTGGTTCATTTCCTCGACCAGCATGCGGTAAGGCATTTCGGCGCCTTTAAGAGTGAAGACTTGATCCCCTTCAGGGCCGGAAGCAACGAGTCCATCGACTTCGCCCCGGCGAATGGCGTCTAGAGTATCTTCCGCTTCGGCCAGGCGGGTTTTCAGTTCGGCAAGCTCTCTTTTTAATTGCGCGGGCGTTGCCATTCTTTGACTCAGTTGGGTCGCAAGTTGAGACCCTGCAAAATTCGATCCTTGTCGGTCATGTCACCAACAAGCTTGCGGGTCGGAAGAGGCAGGCTTTTGACAAGGGTGGGTGCGGCAATGATCTGCCCCCCTTTCGCAAGCGCAGGCTGCTGATAAATATCAACAACCTCGAGGGTATACCGGCCCTTAAGGTGGGATTCGCAGATACGCTTGATGTTGGTGACAGCACGCATCGACTTGGGGGTGCTGCCAGTAATGAAAAGCCGTAGCGAATAATTTTCCAACGATGTTGCAGCCAGAGCCTGCTTCCACAAACGGGATTGCTGAGCGATGGATTGAGCTTTCATGATGCGGTGCGGACGGCCAACTCTCGCAGGTCCAGCCCGATGAGCACCCGCTCTGTATTGGACAGGTCGCCAAGGATCTTTCGGATAGGCTCGGGCAGTTTGCGGACGAGCGTGGGTATGGCAAGAATCTGGTCTCCACGGGCCAGGGTGGGATTCTGGAGGAGATCGACTATCTCGATATGATATTTACCTGGAATATATTGTTCGCAGATCTTCTTGAGATTCGTGAAAGCAGTGACCGATTTCACGGTTTGACCTGCGACGTAGAGCCGCAATTGCCATGCCTTGGGGAGTGCCTTTGAAGATTTTCTCTTCCTCGGTTCATTGGTGATTTTCTTCATAAGGCAATTACTAATTCGACTTGGATCTCTGATGATTCTTCGGCTCGACATCGGCCTGACGCAGGGCGGCCATATTGAAACGACTTTTGGCGTTGACCTGGTCAAGAAGTGTTTCCTCTGTGATTTCCTGATTGAGTTCTTCGATTTTGGCTTCCAAGCCCGCACGCAAGACCGCGACTTGAGCCTCAGTGACACCGCGTTCGCGCGCAATTTCACGCTGGCGACGATCCATTTGCACCTTTCTACGATCGACCTCGGCCTTTTCAAGGCCGACCTGCTCAATGCGTGCCGAGCCTGTGAGAACTGTGGTCGGCCCGGCATAAACATCGACAAGGCCAATACCATGACTGGAGAGGAGAACTTCACGAATCTGGTTGGAATGTTCCATCCCGCGGGATTTCAGTATGTACAACCCTCGGTTACGTTCCCCTCCGGACTCAATATTGCGAAGTAGCACCCATACGTCCATAAGTGAAGATATGGCGATCTCGGATTGGCTGCTATCACCCTTGTGAGACTGGGGAAAACAGCAGTGACTTGCTCTGTTTTAAAGAAATCAATCAGCCGGGTAAGCATGGAGCGCACTTCAATTTCAGTGCCGACGGTCACGAGATTGGTGACGGGATCCATGACCACAACGCGGGGTTTGAATTTTTTTACTGCATCATAAATGGTGAGTAGATGCATCTCCA
>JAQGOY010000186.1 GCA_028293375.1 Verrucomicrobiales bacterium
CCTGGGCAGCCTCAAAATGTTCCCACCCATGCCACTCTTTGAAGAGGGTTGTGATGGGACGGCCACTCTCATAGCGCCAGAGATCAAGTAATTTTTGAGAAAAATTCCTGTAAAGGTTTTTGGCCTCGATGCGGGCAGCCTCCCGCGACTTGAGTGGAACCGTCAAATTCCGAATCACCACTTCGCGTCTTCGGCGGGAGATATTCCAATAGGTGGCAGCCAGCGTTTTGGAAAGAGCGCTTGCCATTCCCTCTGGCAGGGTGCGGGATGCAGCCTTTGCCGCTGACCAGAACTCGGACCTGTAAAAAATGGAAGGTTTATTCGGTAGCGAAGAGGCGGTAGGCACTTGGTGTGGGGTAAAATTATGCTGATATTCGAGAACTCAATGGCGGAAGAAAGCGATCCACAGGATAAAATACTGCCAGACCACAATTGAATTCATCGGCGGAGAGTAAAGCACCTTGAAGTAAATCACCAAAAAAATCTTACAGGAAACCGTTCAGGGTTTCCCCGGTTTTAGGGTTCGTTAATCGAAAATTGCCGTCACTCTCTTTCTGGTATTCCCAGCCGGCCGGAGCCGGATTTCCGGCCAATAATGACGAAAGGACCACCCATCCCAGGGGCAAAGGTCCGTATTTACCCGGCACCTTCCCATCCCCGCTGAACGTTTTCTTTTCTGTAAGTAATTCGATTTGCCAACCTGAAGAATGGACTTGAGTCAGTAGCACTGGAAAGGGGGACTTGCTAAATTGCAGGGCTACGCTCCCTTCTTTACCTTTGAAATAGAGGATATCACCGGCAATTTCGGGGGTGTTTTTGCCCATTTTCCAGATTGCCTGGCCTTCCGAATGTGACCATTCCGCGCCAGAAAAATTGCTATTTTTGAATCGAGTCGAGGTGCAACCCGTCATTAGGATCAACAGAATCAGTATGAATCCTGTGCAAAACCGGCGAGAAAATGGAGTCATGGAACCCAATATCGCTTTTTTTGAACATTTTTCTTCCCATTTGTCAAAATGGCAAATACTTGACAGGCATTGTAAAACTTTGCCTATCAAAGTTAGCTTTTGGATTAGCCGCCTGGTTTTAAGGGAGGTTAATTGTTCTTTTGCTGGAGTGATCAGATGATAAAGGTACAAAATTTACGTAAGACATTTGGGCCGAAAGTCGCGGTGAATGGTATCTCATTTAACGTCGACAAAGGCGAAGTGCTCGGGTTCCTGGGACCGAACGGTGCGGGCAAATCGACCACCATGCGAATGGTCACCGGTTTTATCCCTCCCACCGCAGGCAAAATAACTGTCGGTAGCTTTGATATTATCGAAAAGCCACTGGAAGCCAAACGTCTGATTGGCTACCTGCCTGAAAATGCCCCCTCCTACACAGACATGACTGTGCATGGATTTCTCAGCTTCTGTGCAGAAATCCGTGGGTTAAGAGGCGATGCCAAAAAGAAGGCCGTGTCCCGCGCGGTTGAAATGTGCTTCCTGGAAAATGTTCTTTACCAAAGTGTGGAAACGCTCTCCAAGGGATATCGTCACCGCACCTGCTTTGCCCAATCCATCATTCACGATCCCGAAGTTTTAATTTTGGATGAACCTACGGACGGGTTGGATCCGAACCAGAAACACGAGATCCGGACTTTGATCAAACGCATGGGCGAGAAAAAAGCGATTATTTTTTCGACCCACATTCTTGAGGAAGTGGATGCTGTTTGTTCACGAGCGATTATCATTGATCGTGGCCAAATCGTTGCGAACGGCACCCCGGAGGAATTGCGCAGCAAATCCCAATCTTCAGGCGCCGTGACAGTTTCTGTGCAGGGCAGCAGTTCCACCCTGGTGGCACAACAAGTCGGTCAACTTTCCCTGGCCCGCAAAGTATCGATCGTCTCCGAGACGAATGGGCGCGCAGTTGTTCGGGTTACAGCATCCGAACCATCACCGGATCATGATTTGGCCCGCAGTATAGCAGATCTGGCTCGTAAGGAGGGTTGGAAACTGGAAGAACTGCATACAGAGGAAGGACGATTGGATGAAGTATTCCGAAGCATCACTCGTTCAGACGTGAAGGAGGTTAAATGAATAATTCCATCGGTAATATTTCAGCGATAGCCAAAAGAGAGCTCAAAGGCTTTTTTGCATCCCCGGTAGCTTACGTTTTCATCGTTATCTTTCTTCTTTTGTCCGGATTTTTCACCTTCATGGCCGGGTTCTTTTTCGAACGCGGCCAGGCCAGCCTGAAACCATTCTTTGATTGGCATCCATGGATCTATTTGTTCCTCGTGCCTGCAGTCGGCATGAGACTCTGGTCTGAAGAGCGCCGGCTGGGAACCATGGAACTTCTGCTGACCATGCCCATTACCACCTGGCAGGCGATTGTTGGGAAATTTCTTGCCTCATGGCTTTTCCTGGGGCTGGCCTTGTTCCTGACTTTCCCCATCATTTGCACCGTCAACTACCTTGGCACTCCCGATAACGGGGTGATCTTTTGCGGGTATGTCGGAAGCTTGATGGTCTCGGGAGCTTATCTCGCCATCACTTCCATGACCTCTGCAATGACTCGAAATCAGGTTATCAGCTTCATCATCTCCGTGGTGATCTGTTTGTTCCTCATCCTGGTAGGTTTTCCGCCCGTGACAAACTTCCTGATCAATGTTTTAAGAGCCAAGTCTGGTGTGGTCGAAACAATCACTTCTTTTAGCATTATCACTCATTTCGATGGGTTCCAAAAAGGAATCCTCGACATGCGGGACATCGTCTTCTTCCTTTCCGTGATTGTCTTCTCGTTGTTTTCCACAGGCGTCATCATCCGCAGCCACAGAGCCGGCTAGAGGCAAGCACCCATGAAAAGTAAACAATTCGAAAATCTGCTTTATTCGACAGTAGGCATTATTGCCCTTCTGGCATTGCTGGTCATTGTCAACTTCATCGCCACTCGCTCCCGAGTCCGGGCAGATATGACCGCTGAAAAGGCCTACACACTTTCAGCCGGGACCAAAGCCATCATCGCGAAGCTCGATACACCTGTCAAAATTCGGTTCTATTACACCCAGGGTGAAAACGCCATGCCTGTGGTTTTGAAAAATTACGCTCAGGAAGTGGAAGATCTTCTCGCCGAATATAAGAATGTTTCACGCGGCAAGATTTTGGTGGAAAAATACAATCCGCAACCCGACTCCGATGCCGAGGATTCCGCAAAGCTGGATGGCGTCGAGGGTCAGATGGTGAGTCCCGCTTCCGGCGAAAAAGTTTACCTTGGACTTGTCATCAGCCAGTTGGATGAGAAGGTCGCTTTGCCTTTCCTTTCCCTGGATCGCGAAAAACTTTTGGAATATGACCTTTCCCGGGCCATCTCCAAAGTATCGCATCCCGAGAAACCCGTTATCGGGATCATGAGCGGCATGCCGATTTTTGGAGCCCCCGCAAATCCAATGATGGCGCGAATGGGGCAGGGTGGACAGGGTCAGGAACCATGGGTTTTCGTGTCCGAGTTGAAAAACGATTTCACCGTGAAAGAAGTGCAGCTGAATGCGGATAAAATCGATGACGACGTCAAAGTGCTGGTCGTCGTTCATCCCAAGGATGTTTCAGACGCAACTCAATACGCGATCGATCAATTCATTCTAAAAGGAGGCAAACTCCTGGCCTTTGTTGATCCGAATGCATTCTTCGACAAAAGCGGCCAGCAAAATCAAATGTTCCAAATGCCTGCAGCCGGCTCGAGCCTGGACAAACTCTTCAAGGCCTGGGGCGTCGGTTTTGACACAGCAAAAATTGTGGCTGACATGACTTTTTCGACTCCCATGCAGCAAGGGACCTCGCCGACGGTGCTCTCAGTAACTCCAGATGGAATCAACACAAACGATGTGGTAACCGGGCAAATTGACAGCCTTCTTGTTCCCTACGCTGGCGTTTTTACCGGGACCCCTGTGGGTGGCCTGAAGCAGACAGTTCTTCTGCACACCTCGAAATCGTCCCAATTGGTGGACCGTATGATGGGGCAGATGGCCTCGGAACAGACGATGAATGAATTTAAAGCTTCTGGATCGGAATATCCACTCGCCATCCGTCTCTCGGGCAAGTTCAAGACCGCGTTTCCTGATGGCAAACCAAAGGATAAGCCGGAAGAGAAACCCGGCGAGACAAACAAAGTGGAAATATCCCAGTCCGCAGGGTTAAAGGAGTCAGCAACCGAAAACACCGTCATCCTGGTTGGCGATGCGGATATGTTGAATGACGCGGTTTGCGTGCAAATTCAAAATTTCTTTGGGCAGCGAGTTGTCATTCCTCGTGGAGGAAACCTGAACTTTGTCCAGGGCGCGGTGGAACAGCTTACTGGCGACAGCAACCTGATTTCCGTGAGAAGCAGGGGAAGTTTGAATAGGCCTTTCACCCGTGTGAAGAAAATGGAAGCTCAGGCCGAAGAAAGCTACCGGGCTCAGATAGGCAGGCTTGAAAAGGATCTGCAGGATACTCAGCAACGACTCGGCGAACTCCAGCAAAACAAGGATAAAGGACAGAAATTCATTCTTTCTCCGGAGCAACAAAAAGAAATGGATAATTTCCGGAAGAAACAAGCCGAGACGAACAAGGAATTGAAAAAGCTCCGCAAGGACCTCCGGCAGGATATCAACGCGCTCGAAAATACTTTGAAATGGATCAACATCCTCGGGATGCCATTCCTGGTAGCTGTCTCTGGAATCGTAATCGCTGTCTATAAACGTAAACGAACTGCTGCAAGATGAATCGAAAACAACTCTTAGTTCTTTTAGTAATTGTAGCCATCGTCGGCGCGGTGGGTTGGATGGTCTATTCGAAAGGCAAGGATGGCGCGAGCCCCGGTGGACAGAGAGTGGGCGAAAAACTGCTTGGCACCTTTGAAGTGAATGATGTCGCTCATATTGTCATCAAGCAATTGACCAATGAACTCAACCTGGTCCGCAAAGGTGACCTGTGGGTAGTAAAGGAACGCGGTGATTATCCTGCGAATTTCTCTGAAATAAGCGATTTTGTTCGTAAAATGAGCGATTTAAAAGTGGTCCAAACGGAAGAAGTTGGACCATCTCAATACGCACGACTTGAACTCCTACCTCCTGGCAAAGGAGGCTCCAACAGTGCTACTGAAGTAGTCTTTCTAGGCGCTGGCGACAAGCCCATCAAGGATTTCCTCCTTGGCAAAAAGCAGATGCGCAAAGGTGGAGCGCCAGGTCCCATGGGCGATGAGGGCGGCTTCCCAGTCGGCCGGTTTGTTTTAACTCCGCCGTCGCAATTGGTCGCGATTATTTCGGATCCCGTCTCTTCTGCGGAAGCAAAACCTGAACAATGGATTCAAAAAGAATTTATCAAGGTGGAAAAGATCAAAGCTGTTTCCTTGATCTCCACCAATGCCACCAATTCATGGTCAGTGACTCGCGACAGCGAAGCCGGCGAGTGGAAGTTGGCCAACGCCAAAGCTGACGAACAGTTGGATGCAGGCAAGACCGGCGGACTGGGGACAGCCTTTTCCTCTGTAAGTTTCTCGGATGTGCAACCCGCTTCACAAATGACCAACACAGGGTTGGAAAAAGGTCAGCAAATTACCATCGAGACTTTCGACAATTTCAAGTACCACTTCGTGGTGGGTGACAAAACTCCGGAGGACAATTATTATTTGACCGTCAAGATCTCTGGAGACTTTAAGGACCGCACCGCAGCAAAGGACGAAAAACCAGAGGATAAAGCCAAACTGGACAAGGAGCACAAGGATTCGGTGGTAAAACTTCAGGATAAATTGAAGCAGGAAAAAACCTTCGAGTCCTGGATATTCCTGGTTCCAAAGTGGAGCGTGGATGCAGTCCTGAAGGATCGCTCGCAATTAATGGCTGAGAAAAAAGATCCATCCACCAACGGCCCCGCGCCATCGGCCACTTCGCCCTTAAACATTAAATAGCCCACGCTGCCGACAGGCCTCGTAGAGCAGGATGGAAGCCGCACTGCCCACATTCAGCGAGTCCATCTTGTTTGGCATGGGAATGACCACACTTTGCCCGCACGCCTCCAGTATTGGTTTGGAAACACCCCGGCCTTCATGCCCGAATACCAGGCAGGTTGAGGATTTCAAATCGCATTGAGTAACGGGGATGCTGTTCGGAGCCAAATCCGCCGCGAGACATTGAACCCCTCTTTCCTTTAACATCGAAATTGTCTCTGCCAGGTTCTTTGTTTCTGTAATATTGCAATGAAAAATATTGCCCATCGAGTTTCTCACCGACCTTCGCAGGTAGGGAGATGCCGATGTTTCTCCCAAGATCAAACCGTGAACTCGAAGGCCGACACAGACCCTGACAATCACTCCAAGATTTTCAGGATTAGTCACCCCGTCCAGCGCCACCAAAAGGGCAGGGCCTGATTTTTCTGCCTTGGCCAGGATTAGCTCGAGCGGCAAACTTACCGGGATTTTCGCGCACGCCAGGAGACCCTGAAAAAGAGGGAATCCCACCAGAGTTTCCAACAGAGGTTTTTCTGCCACGAAAACGATTACCTTTTCCGGCCGCTGCTTCAAACGCTCCTCATATGTGGAAAGCCATTGTGGTGTCGCAAGCAGCGAAACAACGGTGAGAGTGGTATCCAAAAGACGGTCGATCACCTTGGGACTCTCTGCCACAAATAGCCCCTGTTCACGATGGGCCGTCTGTTGCTTCAGCGTCCGAAAAATGGATAATTCATCGGAATCGAGCCTGTCTATCACGGTCACTTCGAGCACAGGTGATGGGATAACAAAATAGTCGCCGCCGTTGAATGAAATAAATGCGTTTCACTGATTCCCGATGAAGTAAACCGGGGGGGACAACTTCTTCAAAAGAAAATGGGTGGGGATAAATACCACCGAGATCAATCCTAAAATCCATGTGACCAGATACAAATGGGGAGACATCCAGGATTGCGCAGGGGAACTGTAACCTATCTTGCGGATTTTCTTGGGGAACGCCGAAAACCATTTTGGATTAGAAGCTTCCAAACCATGAATAACGCCTCGCGGACGATTTTTCCCGACATCTTGGAGGTCCCCAGAAAACGATCGGTAAAGATGATGGGCACTTCGACAATTTTCATCCCCTGCCGCCACAATTTGTGCGTCAGTTCGATTTGAAAACTGTAGCCATTTGACCCAACCGCGTTGAGATCGATCGATTGCAACGCTTTTCGCCGGAAGCATTTGTAACCACCGGTGGGGTCGCTGATGGGCATGCCAGTGATGATTTGCACGTAACGCGCGGCCGTCGTGCTGAGCAATAGCCGGCCCAGGGGCCAATTGATCACCCGGATGCCGTTGCAATAGCGCGAGCCTACTACCAGGTCTGCGTTTTGTGCCGCATTTAAAAAAATGGGAATGTCGTCCGGGTTATGTGAGAAATCTCCATCCATCTCCATGATGAACTCATAATCGCGTTCGAGAGCCCAGGCGAACCCAGCACAATAAGCACGGCCCAGACCATTCTTCTCAGCTCGGTGCAGGACATGGACGTGTGGATTTTTGGAGGCCAGATCGTCAGCGATTTTTCCCGTGCCATCCGGCGAATTGTCATCCACCACCAGAAGATCGACGGAAACCTGAAGAGAAAGGACCCTTCGAGCTAAAAGAGGTAAATTCTCTTTCTCATTATAGGTGGGGACAATGACCAGCGCTTTGTTCATTACAAATGTCCCGGAAAAATAAGCGCACTGGGGAGTAAAGTTCAAGCGGCATCTGGGATTTGGAACCGACGGTATTTAGCTTCTTTCCAGGCCGTAGGTCTGGCGAAGGAGTTCCGTTACCTTTTGTTCACCCCGGCATTCGGTGAAATAGCGCCAGAGATAAACGAAATGCAGACCGGCCCAGATCACGAATAAAAAGGAGTAAAACCAGATGAATTGCTCCTTCCCATAGAGCGAGAAAAGATTATACCAATCCAAAACTAATAATAACCCCCAAAAGAGTCCAAAATGCAGGAGAAAGACACAGAAAAACCTCGGTCGGCAGGCCATGCTTATTTCGGAAAAGCGTGGAACGTCAAAAGCATAAAAGTATTCACCTTCAATTTCGTGTTGAATGAGTAGTCGCTCCCCGAAAAGCCGATTTATTTTTCCTTCGAGCGCCCTGGCATGAAGCCGCGCAAATTCAATCACATTGAGCGTGTAGCAGCACAGAACCGCGCCGGTGACCAATAAAAATGGCAGGACTAGAAATGTAACTGCGGAATGCAGGCCCATGCAGACCAGCGCCGCAACCGTGGTTCCGATCAGGCAGTGATACAGCCGGGATTGGTATTGATTCTGAACCGTTCTCATTCGATCCAGCTGTCGTGAAATCGTCTCCAGTCTTGCCCTTTCGATTTCGGTCATGCCTTCATCTTACCCGGCATCACTTTTGGCAGAATCGGCGAAAGTCTCCGTTAGCTGATCAGCTGTAATCCCATTGGCAGTGACTCACCCATTGCTCTTGCCACATCCCCCTTTTCGAGTTCCACCACACTTCGCACCATTTCCGGCCAGCTTTGAGGCACACCCGATTGTTCCAGGCGCGAAACGACTCTATCTCGCGTTGACTCATCCACGTCTCGCAGGCGATCACCGCTTTTGCGGGCAATCTGTGTCAGGGCAAACAATCCGCCGTTGCCGGCAGAGAGTGTATGTTGCAGAAGTTTATCTATCCATTGTTGAGCCATTTCTCCCGGAGCCACCAAATGGGCGCTGCCGTAAAATGGAACCCGGCTGCCGACTCGTCCGAGTGCCCAATAGACCGGCCCTCCGCTTCGTTCTTCCTTGGCTAATGCACGAAAGAGTATATCTCCAAGCTGAAGTTTGGATTCAATTGTCAAATGTTCAAAAGACGCGGCCATTCGAAGCATTTCATCCGGGGCCTGGGGCTTGACTCCTTTTATCTGCGGAATTTTCGTCCCCGCATATTCGCTGGAGATATAGATTTTTGTTTCTTCAAAAATACATTGTTGCGTTTCCGGCTTTAAACCTCCGCTCACGCGGCGCCAGGCAATCCAGTATTCGGCCCATATCGGACGTTCTTTGTGAAACTGCAATCCCGCCGGATACAGCTTCGCCAGTTCGTCCACCCGCCAGTCATCCATGGAGAATCCGAAACCAGGTCGAAGCAGGTAGCCGGCGAGTTGGAAAAAGACTTTTTCGTGAGCCTCCGACTTTCGTCGACGACTCTGGTGCTTCCACAACTCGTCCCAAAGCAATCGCAGCAGCGGGCTGTTCCATTCCGCCCGCACTCCCAGCGCCCGCTCCAGTTTTGTCCAGAGTTGCTTCACATCCTGGACTTGTTGAGCGTATTTTTCTTTTGGTGCAGTCTGAAAAGCATCCCGGATGAATCCTGCGGCGGTGGCATAGCGTTCCGGGGGTTGGGCTTTCTGCGAAACGTCCAGCGGCGATCCTACGCCTTCCATGTCGCGCAATCGAAATTCCAGCAGCCACCGTTGGTTTGCTTCGCCATCCACGCACCACACTTCCAGTGTTCCCAACTCGGTGAGTCGCGCCTCAATGTGGATTTCTGCGTGGGTATGATGCGCCTGATTGCTTTCCAAAAGCGTGTGCAGAGGCGGCAGCAACTCTAAATCTGGTTTTAAAGGAATGATTTCGCCCGCCTTTGTTTTTTCCTCACCCGTCGATTGATAAAGTTCAAATTGAACCGGTTTTCGCAAGGTCAATCGAAACCTGTTGTCTTTCACCGAAACGGTTGTCTCTTCTTCCAGCCCTTTGGGAATGATGCAAAGCGCCTTGTTCGGCAATCCTCCCTGTTGTGCTATCCCAATGTAAAACGACCTGGGACTTCCACCTGAAATCTTTTGTCCCTCGCCTCGCGCCGCCAGCACGCTGTAGACCGCCCCGCGGGCCACCGCCAGGTCGAACGATTCGTTCGGGAGCAGGGGGATCAGCCCGGAACCAAACCAGTGAGAGACGACTTTTTGAAGACGCTCCTGGAAGATTTCCGCATTAAAAACCCCACCGTTCAAGAGGATGGCATCCGGTTTCAGAAGTGATCCTGCAGGCGAATGTTTCTTCAGAAAGGCCAGCAGGTTGCGAGTAATGGCAGGGTCGCTGGCAAATGGAAGTCCTAATTCCTGGAAGGCGGGCCGATTCGGCTTTTGCTCCGGATCTTCGACTCGACATTCCGGGAAAAAACCGTCCAGCAACAACGACAGGAGTTCCTTTCGTTGCAGCACGAAACGTTTCACATTTCCCAACAGTTTGCTTCCTTCCCCCACGACGTTTATTTTGACTTCGTCGCACTCGTCTTCCTTGAAAAAGTTTTCCTTGGCCTCCCGGCAGGCCTGTAGCAGTTGCTGCAGTTGCCTGGTGTTAAGGCTCGATTTACCGTCTTTCGACTCGACAAAATGTGCCAGGGCGGCATCCATGTTATCCCCTCCGAGGATCAGATGGTCCCCCACTGCGGTCCGCTCCATTGTGAAGTTATCACCGTGTTTGTTAATGTTCAGCAGTGTGAAATCGGAGGTGCCTCCCCCGACGTCCGCCACCAGCAGGGTTCTTACGCCTCCCAGCAGCGTCTCAAAGCGTGCCTTGTTTTGATGGATGAAATGGTAAACTGCCGCCTGCGGTTCTTCGATGAGATGAAAGACCGGATATCCTGCCTTTTTCGCGGCCGCTACCGTTAGTTCTCTTGCTGACTCGTCAAACGAGGCGGGTATGGTAATGACAATTTCCTGGTCTTCAAAGCGATGATCCGGAAACACCGAATTCCATGCGCCCGATATGTATCGAAGATACGCGGCAGTCGCTTCCACTGGAGAAAGTTTTGGACAATCCGGGGCTCCTCCCCATGGCAATATCCTGGCCTGTCGATCCACCACTGCATGCGAAAGCCAGCTTTTTGCCGAGAAGATCGATCTTCCTGAGACTTTTGAGGATCGTTCCCGGGCGAATCTTCCCACGATTCGTTCCTCCCCGTTTTCCCACGGCACCGAACAACTGCCCGGTGGAAATTCGCCAGGCACGGGAAAGTAAAGAAAGGATGGCAGCAAAAGAAAGTCCTTCACCTGGCCCGGTCCCGCGATTTGAGGCAAAAGAAAATCCGAGATGGAGCGGCTTTGGCTTGAAGCATAGGCCACTGCGCAGTTGGAAGTCCCCAGATCTATCCCCACGATCCACCGCTTATCCTCACTCATGAATTACTCCTTGAGCCGTACATTTAGTTCCAGCTTCCAATCCCCAGGACCGTTGGCTTCCAGGCAATGGACTTCCAATGTGCCGGTCTCCGTCAGTCGCGATTTAAGCTTCACCGGAACGATGGCGCCCGTTCCTTTGTTTGTTCCTTCCAGCGTGGCCTCAATCGGGGCGAGTTCTTCAAAATCATCATTTATTTCGTCAATGATTTCTGCGGCTTTATCGTTGCGCCGCAGCGAAGAACTGAAGAATCGAAAGGAGGTTGGTTCGCCCACGAGTAATCCAAATTCATGATCGTTCACCTGGACGTCAGTTCCTTCTTCCATGCCAAAGGGAGCGACACAAATTCCTTTTAGCGGTGGAGTAAATCCTGGAATTGCAGGCATGGAACTTTCGATTCCAACATAATACGCCTGTGCCGTGCCGCCTCGAATCCGAATCCCATGACCCTGGCGAACCCATCCGTAATACGCAGCTCCCCGCGCCACAGAAAGATCCAGGTCCGCTCCCTGCAATACCTTGGCGGGCATGCCGCCTTCCTTTTTGATCCAACTGTTCAACACGTCCATCATGCGCTCCTGCAATGGAGACGCTTTGAAGACTCCGCCATTAAAAAGCACGGCGGTGGGGACTACGAATTTTTGGTCAGCGGTCAGGCTGGCAAGCCCTTGATCCGAGAGCGGCTTTACCTGTCGACCGAGGAATGCAGCCAGGTGCCGGGTGATTCCCGCATCCTGCGCGTATGGAAGCGAAAGTTGGGTCAATGCATTTCTCCGATTTGCCACCGGCCATTCTTCCACCGCGGTGCGCGGGAAAAATCCTTCAGTCAATATCGAGTCCAATTCCTGCCGCGTGAGTTCGGATTTGATCGTGCCTCCGATCAGTGCGGATCCACGCGATGCGATGGAGACAGGAAACTTTTCAAGTTTGGAATTGCCATACAACGCCTCTTTGGCTTGCCGGCAAAGATGGGTCAGGGAGCTGAACTGAAAGGCATCCATTTTCTTGCCGCCGGAAACAATCTTTTGTTGCACCGCAACGGCCAATGCCAGATCCATGTTGTCTCCACCCAGCAAAATGTGGTCACCCACCGCGAGGCGCGTGAGCTGCATGTCGCCATTCGACTCTGTCACCGCGATCAAGGAAAAGTCTGTTGTTCCGCCGCCAACATCGATCACCAAAAGAATATCCCCCACTGACACCTGTTTGCGGAATCCTTCACCCTGCATTTCGAGCCAGCTGTACAACGCCGCCTGTGGCTCTTCCAGGAGTGTGAGATGTTTAAGGCCCGCCAACGAGGCTGCCTGCACAGTGAGATCGCGTGCAGCAGCGTCAAAAGAGGCAGGCACAGTCAGGACGACATCCTGTTCCGAGAGTGGCGATTCAGGTTGGGATTTCTCCCAGGCATTTTTCAAGTGCTCAAGATAAATTCGGGAGGCATCGAGCGGTGAAATTTTGTGGACATCTGCGGGAGCTTGCCACGGCAGGATCGGGGCCGTTCGGTCTACGGCAGGGTTGCATAGCCAACTCTTGGCGGAGGATACCAGGCGGGAAGGAACCTTGGCCCCGTGGAATCGCGCAAATTCCCCAGTTATCTGCCCGCCCCCATCGCCCCATGGAAGTTCGAGGCTTTCAGCTTTAAACTCGTCGGCGCCTGGCAAATACAGGAAGGACGGGAGCAGTGATTTGGCTTCGATCTGGCCTGGTGAAATGATTTGAGGAATGGCAAGTGTCTTCTGGTCGGCTCCTCTTCCTTTTTCCTGGTCTATGGAAAACCAGGAGAGCGCGGAGTGGGTGGTCCCCAGGTCAATCCCTACAGCATACTTTCCCATGAATAATCCTTACAATATCTCGATTTCTGCGGGAGTGACGATTTTCGGGTTCGTTCCCGTCTGAAGCCGGGGCAACCGGACTTCCGTGATTTCCCAGCCACTGTGTTTTAATGTTCCGCGGTATTCCTGGTTTTCCACTACATTTCCCACCAACCTGTTTCTTTCTGCGTCGAAACCTTTCGACAATGTGATGGTGCTCCCTTCGGCCTCCCCGCGCACCGGCTTGAAGCTGAACATGTTCTTCAGCGCCTTGCTGCATCCCTGGTGGACAACCCGGGCTGCGGCGCCCACTTCCTCATCTGAAAACGTGGCCACTTCCTGCTGAATGAAATCGACAAATCTGCCTTCCCGTTGCAACGCAGAAACCAGCAGGAGCGCCGAATTATCGGATGGCTGCGGCTTTGTTTCCACGGGGGCGATTTTTTTGGCCTCAGGGCTGTGCCCACCCCTCGAGCCAGCCACCAGCGCCTCGGCGGCCTCGGAGTTAAATAAAATCTTCATTGCCAGCGCAATTCGCGCTCCAAAACTTAATTTGCCAGGTTCCATAGTCAGTACCGCCAGAGGGCGGCCCAGTGAATGTGTGCGCACTCCTCGAAAAATTCCAAATAAAAATCGTTCAGTTGATTTAAATTAGAACTTCGTCCATCTTTATAGACCGTTTGGACTTCCAACGGTGAAAAATATACATTTTATGGAAACAGCTGTTCAGGATACCCCACTGATCGTTAAAACGAAGGAACTGTGTGAAACAATCCTTACGGATCCCAATCACCAGGGATTGCGCCGTCGCGTTGATACTTTTCTTCGTGATGAGAATGCCAAATCTGCTTATCAAAACCTGACCGAGCAGGGGGAGCATTTACATCACAAACAACACCAGGGTGTGACCCTGACCGAAGCTGAAATTGGCGAGTTCGAAAAGCTTCGTGAAAAAGTCATGGCCATCCCTGCCGTTGTTGACTTCATGGAAGCCCAGCAGCAGATGCACAAGATTGAAGAAACAATTCATCAATACGTCCTTAAGACCTTTGAGTTGGGTCGCGTTCCGGGCGAAGATGACTTCGAAGCCGGCAGTTGCGGACAGGGCTGCGGCTGCTCCCACTGATATTTCTTAATTTCATTCCCCGGCTTGCTATTTTAGCAGGTCGGGGATTTTTTTTGTCTCGCTCGTCGGAGGATGACAGAAGGTTCCCGCACAGATGTAGGCCAACGTCTCTGAATCAGGCAATGTTTTCGCGAAGGGCTCCACCGGTCCACGATTTCCCAAAACGACTTTGTTGGGCTTATAGACAGTGTGGACGGCTTTCAACAGTTGCCGCAGCTTTTCAGAATCGACTCCTGTGATCACCGCCTGTTTAGGTTCTTCCAACATGAAATCCAGCGCCAGTAAGGCAAAAGGAACAGCCTGCGGAAGTTTGGCAAAACGATCGGCCAGGAGGCTTAAGCTCTTTTCTGCTGCATCTCGAAATTCTTTGATTTCTGTTATGGCACTCAGCTTTAACAGCGCGTAGCAAGCCACAGAGTTTCCCGAGGGCTCGGCACCATCATAATCTTCCTTGATTCTCAGGATGAGATCGGAGGATCCGGCTGCGCTCTGGAAAAATCCACCTTCCTCAGAGTCATAAAAACGGAGAATCAGTCCTTTCGCCAGGGAGATGGCAAATTCCAGGTAATCCGGATTTAAGGTGGATTCATAAAGGGCCGTCACTCCCAGACAGAGCGCGGCATAGGCATCCAGAAGTTGAACTGTATCTCGGGAGCCATCGCGCCAGCGGTGAAATAATGTCTGGGTCTCGACGTCCCAAAGTTTCGCTTTCAGGAAAGCCAGGTTCTTTTCGGCAGCCTGCAAATACTCTTTGCGATCCAGTGCAAGTGCAGCTCGTGCCAGTGCGTGCAGCATCAATCCATTCCATGAAGCGAGAATCTTATCGTCCAATCCCGGTCGAACCCGGCTGTTCCTGGCATTGAACATTTTGGTCACACCAGTTCTCAAATCCTCTATTTCTTCTGGCGTCAGCTTGGGATTTACCACGCTTAAAACATTTTGATTGGGGAGCGGATCGGGATCACTGTGGTCGACAAAATTTCCATCTTCAGTAATTCCGAAATGCTTCACCACCACTTCAAATTCCCTGGGCGTAAGCAAATTGGCCAATTCCTTTTTGGTCCAGCAATAAAACTTTCCTTCTTTGCCTTCGCTATCCGCATCTTCGGCGGAATAGAAGCCACCTTCCGGATGGGTCATGTCCCGCAACAGGTATTCTACTATTCGATTCGCCACCTCCGAATAACGTTTTTCTCCAGTGACCAAATAGGAGTCCAGATAAAGGTTCAGCAATTGCGCATTGTCGTAGAGCATTTTTTCGAAATGCGGAACAAGCCATTGTGCGTCAACCGAGTAACGCGAGAATCCCCCGCCTATCTGGTCATTCAATCCTCCCGCTGCCATCGCGTCGCAGGTATGAAGCACCATTTGCAATGCTTCCTTGTCGCCATAGCGCAATGCCTCCCTCAGGACAAAAATGGGAACAGCTGGTCTCGGGAACTTGGGAGCATTTCCAAAACCCCCGAATTTGGGCTCGTACTCCCGTTTGAATGCGTTCACCGCGGAATGCAGCAGTCGTTCGTGCAGTTTTTCGTTACCCGCCATTTGGCTGGTGAATCCTTCCAGGCGCAGATGCAGGTCCTCTGCTGAAGCGATTACTTCCTCCTTCCGCTCTTTCCAAAGTTGGCTCACCTGCTGAAGGACATCCATGAAGCTCGCCCTGCCATATTTTCGTTCGGGCGGATAGTAAGTCCCTCCATAAAACGGCTTGAGATCAGGCGTCAGGAAACAGTTCAGAGGCCAGCCTCCCTGTCCGGAGATCGCCTGGACCGCGGTCATGTAAATCTTGTCGACGTCTGGCCGTTCTTCACGGTCCACTTTGATGCTAACGAAATGGTCCCTTAAATAAGCGCCCAGCGCCGGGTCCTCGAACGATTCCCGTTCCATCACATGACACCAGTGGCAGGTGGAGTACCCTATGCTCACCAGGATCGGTTTGTTCTCGTTGCGCGCCTTTTCGAAAGCTTCGGCCCCCCAGGGAAACCAGTCCACCGGGTTGTAGGCATGTTGCAGCAGGTAAGGGGATTTTTCCGAAAGCAGCCTGTTTGCGACGCTGTTGGGTTTGTCTGGCGAATGCATTTTGTTACCTGGCCTTCAATGGCGCTGGTTGGAGTTAATGATACCCCTAAAGGAGCTGGGATCAATGTCCCTTATTTTTGCCTTTGATCTTGAGGTGACCCCGCGTAATTTTTCCGGGTGCTGCAGCCTTTAAAATTCGACCGCTTTGCCTTGTCCAGGCTTTTGTTTGGTTTGCTCGCCACTTTTTGCTTTACCGGTGTGGCCGCAAGTCTGATCAATGCCGGGGTCAAGTCCGCCCCCGGGGTCGATGCTAAATGGGTTGGCAATTTGTTGGGCATCGTTTCATTTCAGGGAGCCGCTCTAATCTGGATAGCCTATTTTTTGAAAGAGCAGGGGATCGGCTGGTCCCACGCTTTTGGGTTTCGTAACGCCAATCCTTTAAAAGTCGTAATGTGGGGGCTATTTGGACTGGTCCTTGTCCTGCCAACTTCCATGCTGGTTTTAATGGTCTCCAATGAGTTGATGAATTCCATCGGCATTAGCCCTGAGGTTCAACCCCAGATACAGGTCATCCAACAAGCCGTTCAGAGCATTCATCCCACCAGCATCGCCACTCGCATTATTGAAATCTCCTGTGGAATCATGGCCATCACCATCGTCCCGTTCGCGGAGGAGATTCTGTTTCGCGGTTTACTCTACGGAGCATTAAAGGAAGCCGGTTATCCCAAGCTCGCTTTATTCGGCAGCGCCTTTTTGTTCGCTGAAATTCACTTTTCTCTTCCTCACATACTTCCGCTTACCGTGTTTGCCCTCATCCTTACTTTTATTTACGAGGCCACCGGGAACTTGCTCGCCTCTGTGATTGCTCATGGACTGTTCAATGCAGTGAACATTCTCTGGACTGTTTATGAAAAACAGCTCGCCTCGTTCCTCGATCGCGTCTTCCATTTTTCCAAGTGAACGAATTTCAACTGATCAAACTCCTGACCACGGGGTTATACACCAATACCACCGTCAAGGTGGGGCCAGGAGACGACTGCGCGGTTCTTGACCTTCAAATCCCCGGCCAATTACTCCTGTTTAAAACAGATGCCGTTGTGGAGCATATTCATTTCCTGCCCGACGCCGATTTTAAATTGGTTGGGCAAAAAGCCTTCGGCCGTTGCTTGAGCGACATCGCCGCCATGGGAGGGAAACCGGGTGCCGCGCTGGTCACCGTGGCTATCCCGGACGTTGGAGAGAGCGCGAAGTTGGAACTAATCTACCAGGGATTGAATGGGTATGCGGCTCAATTTGACTGTCCCATTGTCGGAGGGGAAACCACAAAGAGCAACGCGGGCATCATGATTTCAGTTTCCATGCTGGGCACCGTCTCACCGGAAAACCTGAAGCTGCGTTCGACGGCAAAACCGGGGGATGCCATTTTTGTCTCGGGCGAACTGGGAGGATCTATTTCCGGCAAGCACCTGGAGTTCGAGCCGCGCGTCCGTGAAGCGCAGTGGCTGGTGAGCCATTTTCCTGTCCATGCCATGATTGATGTGAGCGACGGATTGGCTGGAGATCTTCGGCATATCCTTGACGCCAGTAAAGTCGGAGCCCAGGTCTTTAGCAAAACAGTGCCGATATCCAGGGCGGCGAAGATGAAGTCCAGAAGTGGTGATGCCGCAAAACCAGCGTTGCTGGCTGCGCTCACTGACGGGGAAGATTTCGAACTTCTTTTCACTCTTCCCGCGCGCTACGCGGTTCCGTTGGCGGATCAGTGGAAGATTTCGTTTCCTGGCGTGAAAATCAGTTGCATTGGAAAAATTACGGACAAACCAGGATTATTTCTGTGTGACGAAAATGGCATTCGTGGCTTTAACGCTCATGGCTTCGATCATTTCTCATAACGAAGAGGACACAATCGCTTTTGGACGGTCCCTGGCCGCCATGGCCCGTCCAGGGTGGGTGATTGGACTTGGCGGTGACCTGGGGACAGGCAAAACCCAATTCGTCAAGGGAGTTGCCCGTGGTTTGGGATTCGAAGGCAGGATCAGTTCTCCAACTTTTGGACTCATTCATCATTACGAAACTCCTGCAGGAATAGTGTTTCATCTCGATTTATATCGATTGGAATCCCAGCGCGAAATTGTGGCCGCTGGACTCGAGGAATTTCTGGTTGCTCCTCCCGGTATCACCGTTGTCGAATGGGTTGAACGATTCTACCCCGAACCGATGAAAGAAATTCAATCCAATATTATTGATTTCTCTTATTTCCACTTCCATCAACTCTCAGAAAATGAAAGGGAGATCTCTTATGCCCACGCTCGCCCTTGAATTTTCCACTCGATTTCGATCAGTCGCCGCCACCCGGGACGAGTCATCTCCCATTTTCACTTCTACCGCAGAAGGAATGCGCACCACAGGAACGATGGAATTGGTGGGCAAAGTCCTGGAGGCAGCCCATTTGCGAATCACCGATATTGACACGGTTTTAGTGGGTATTGGACCGGGCTCTTACACAGGGGTACGAGCAGCGCTGGCTTTTGCTGAGGGTTGGAAGCTGGCCACCGAAGGAACAATCCTCGCCATTCCCACGAATCATATCCTTGCCCATGGATTAACTCTAAAGGGAGCCAGCGGGAAATGGCGGATCATCATTGACGCACAGAAAAAAGAGTTTTATTCCGCGACGTATTCTTTGGCTCCAGGTAATTTCGTAATGCAGGACGCAATCAAGATTGTTTCGACCGATGAGTTAACCGAAGCGACTTCAGCTCATGAGCAAATTGCCGGCCCGGAGGCCCTGCGGTTGTGTGGTGGAGTCGATCTGTATCCCCTTGCGGAATCCATGATTCAAATTTCGAGAACCCTCCCGCAACTCATGCAAATGGATCTGGAACCCATTTATCTTCGGCCCATCAGCTTTGTCAAAGCGCCGAAGAGACCGCCACTTCCTGACGGCCTCTCAAGATAGGTGGAGACTAAATCCACCAGGTGAGTCTATTTTTTTCGGGACGAGGCGGATCGAGTCGAAGCGGTCTTCTTTGAAGCGGTGCGTGGTTTCGAAGCAGCTTTTTTGGCAGCCGGCTTGCCGCTTTTTGCCGCAGAAGACTTGCTCCCTTTTGCAGCCGATTTGGGTTTGCCGGCAGTGCTGCTTCGTGAGGCGGATTTTGCCTTTGAGGGCGTCATCCTGCGGCTTCCGGAAGTCAAACCAAGTGTTGATTTCCTTGTCCCTGTTCGTTTTGCAGCGAGTTGTTTTGAACGATTTATCATATGTTTATATTCTCATTAGTCCAAAACAGGTGAAAATAATAACATCACAAATTCCGGAAAAATGAGTTCCCTATTACATCATAAAAAATTACAGTTTGCGCAACGGGGAACTTGCTGAATGACTTATCCTGAAAATCACTAAAGAATCGCTCATTGATGCCACCGCTTATCGATTCAATAGGCTCCATGGTTCGCTTAAAATAACAAAAAAAAGGGCTTTATTTCCGCATGAGACCGAGAGTTGTGAGCAATCGCTTCTCAATCAAAACAACTTCAATTGTTCCGGCCCGGGTCGTTTAAAATTTGAAGCCGTCACTTCCGATCTGCGTCCTTCCAATCCCGCCTTCCGCGCCGCCGCGTGGAACATCTGGTTTAACTGCTCTGCGTAATTGCCAGTCCCCTCCATGCGCGTGCCAAAATTGGAATCGTTTAACTTCCCGTCGCGTATTGATCGTATCCGGCTTAATACTTTTTCTTTTGAATCGGGAAAATGGCGCTCCAGCCATTGCTCAAACAAATCCTTCAACCCGAATGGCAGGCGAAGCGGAACGTAGCCTGCATATTGGGCTCCAGCTTTCGCGCATTCCTGGATGATTCGCGGCATTTCATGATCAGTCAGGCCCGGGATCATCGGCGCCGCCAGCACTCCCACCGGGACTCCGGCGTCACTCAGTTTTCGAATGGCCTCGAGTCTCATCGCAGGTAGCGAGGCTCTTGGTTCCAATTTCGGCGTTAGCTTCGCATCCAGGGTGGTCACGGAGATATGCACTGCCACCGCTTTGAATTTTGCCAATTGCGCCAGGAGATCGATATCTCGCGTCACCAGGTGGTTCTTGGTGATGATGATGACCGGGTTCCGATATTCCAATAGCACTGCCAGGCATTTCCGCGTCAAGCCCAGTTGCTTTTCAATCGGTTGATAGCAATCAGTGACACCGCTCATCGCCAGGATTTGTGGTTTCCAGCCTTTCGCGCCCAATTCTTTGTGCAATAACTCCGGGGCATTCTCTTTCACCAGGATGCGGCTCTCAAAATCAAGGCCCGATGAGAATCCCAAGTACTCGTGGGTCGGCCGGGCGAAGCAATAGACGCATCCATGTTCGCAGCCTCGATAAACGTTGATCGACGCGTCGAATCCAACATCGGGACTGTTGTTATAGGTGATGATTGTGCTGGTGCTGTCTTTCAGGAATTCAGTGCGCAAAGGCCTTTCCTCTGAATCGTCGAATTCTTCGTTTCTTTCCAGAGATAATTTTTCGAATCGGTTCGTCGGATTGCTCGCTGCCCCTCGGCCTTTGATTTGCTTGTCCGGAATATCCACCCGCGCACGGTAATATAACTTTGGAATTTAATCCATTTTGTCTGGTCATCCCCTCACTGCGGAATTCAAACTTCATGCATGGCGTTGTGTTACAGGGCGTGGGCCGAAATTGACCTTCACGCATTTCAACAGAACCTCGACTGGATTAAGTTCCGGGTCGGGGGACGCAAAATTATTTCTGTGGTGAAAGCCGACGCCTACGGGCATGGCTTGAGGCAGATCGCCGCATCCTTGATGCAATTTGGCACCGATATTTTCGGGGTGGCAAATCTTCAGGAAGCTGCGGCTGTTCGCACCGTGGGTAAAGGGTGGCCCATCCTCATGCTCGGAGCCGCCATGCCGGACGAGTGGCCTCAGCTCATCAAGCTTCGAGTGCGTCCCACTCTCTCCAGTCTGAAGGAGGCAAGAGGCTTTTCCGAACTTGCGACGAAATCGAATTTAACTCTGCCTGTTCACATCAAGGTTGACACCGGAATGGGTCGGCTTGGTTTCCAACCCTCGGAATTTCTTCAGCGCTATTCGGAATTGGCTGCTTTGAAAGGCATTCAAATCGAGGCTCTCTACAGCCATTTTTCTTCGGCCGAGGACGACGCGCATTTCACCAGGCAGCAAACCACTCAGTTCCACGCCATCATTGAGGCTTTGCGAATCAAGGACGTTTCGATTCCCCCACTTCATCTCGCCAATAGCGCCGGGATCCTTTTTGAACAGGACTCGCTCCATGATTTTGTCCGGCCCGGCCTCCTGGTGTATGGGGTCATACCCAAGGGTAAACGCAATCTGAAATCATCACTCGCGAAGGAGCTTCTTCCCGTCCTTTCCTTCAAATCGCGTGTTACCCTGGTCCGCCAGTTACCCAAAGGGGCCACGGTCAGTTACGGGCATACCTATCGCGTTCCCAAAAAAATGACGATTGCCACATTGGGCCTTGGCTATGGGGATGGATTGCCGCGTGAAGCCAGTAATCGTGGATCCATACTGATCCGTGGCAAATCCTGCAAAATTCTTGGCCGCGTGACGATGGATCAAACATTGGTGGACGCCTCCGAAATCGAATCCGAAATCCAGGAGGGTGATGAAGCAGTGATTATCGGGGCAAGCGGAGACGCACGATTGGACGTGAATGACTGGGCCGAAACTTGTGGCACCATTCCATGGGCCATCCTCACCGGGATAACTTATCGAGTTCCCCGGATCTACAAAGGGGGCAGTGCATCCTAAACTGCCTTGGACGCCGCATTTTTTTTCAGGACCCGATGAACGAAAAACCAGTAAATCACTCCGAGAACGAATAGTCCTCCGATAATCCAGATCATGATCTTGTGCAGGCTGCCCTGCAGCAGTTCGGTATCTTTTCCAGCCTGGAATCCCACCCAGCAAAGCACGCTCGTCCAAATAGCCGACCCAATGATGGTGTAAAGAGAGTAGAGAAGAAAATTCATCTGCACGATTCCTGCCGGTATTCCTATCAGGTGTCGAACTACTGGAAGCAAACGGGCCGCGAAAATTCCAAACGGGCCGAAATGCAAAGTCCAGTTTTCGATGCTTTCGATTTTCTTCGGCGTGATAAAAACATACCGTCCGTACTTCAGTAAAAGGGGCCGCCCCGCATAGCGCGAAACCCAATACATAATTGTCGCACCCACCCACGAACCGATCGTCCCGGCGATGATAATACCCGCAATAGTCAGCCGACCTTCCTTCGCAGCCATGACGGCAGGTGGAATGATCACTTCGCTGGGAATAGGAACAATGGAGCTTTCGGCCGCCATAAGCGCAGCCACCAGCCAATAACCACCGTCATTCAACGCGCCGAGATACCATGCAATCAGCGCTTTCATGTATTCATGAATCATTCAATTAAGTTTGAATCGGAATGCAGCCTCGAATCAAGGCTCATCCTTTCTCTTTATTTGAAGGAATACTCGGCGGATATTTTTGCTTGAGGAACCTGTGAATATGAGCCTGCGCCAACACACGAGAACTCGTGCAAAATCGGGAAGGGGAGAAAATGGGTGTCTTCAGGTCGGCCAATTGGTGTTAAGAGAATCGAAACCAAAAGCCATTCCAAAGTAGCCTTCACTGACCATTTGCATGTCCGATGCCTCTGTCATAAAAGTAGACCCTTCTCCCCTGGTGAACTATCAGCAAACTCCTCTTCGCCCATTTTTTAAAAAGTTTCTCACCGCATCGATAGTTGTCGCCAAAGAAACATAAAGAACGACTAATAATGGTTGTCTATTAAAACAGGAAAAAAGGCTGAACTTTTAAGGATGGGCGATCTTTTCGTAAGAGCGCTCATGTTGGCGGAGTTTTTGAATATTACACGATGGCCAGACCGGAATCGACATACTCACAATAGAGTATTGGGGAGGTTATGGACTTGGTATTTAACGTTACGCTGAATCTGAGAAGTCTGCCACTGGGGGCGGTTCCAGGGATTGGAAGGAGGACAAAAGTCGGAAAGCCAAGAAGGAAAGTAGACAGTTGTCTATTATTCTTCGCCCACGCGTGGCTGTCGCTGTTGTAAAAGCTAGAAATTGTTATTGAACTTGTGCCAGCTTGATGGGGTTTACGTTATTGCTATTTGTTGTCATGATGGTTGTCAGGCCGAAAAGTAAAAGGACGCTTAATGGTTATGCCGTCTGATTTCCGAATTTAACACTCGAGGGAGCGGTTTGGTGTTGTAAGTTTTAAGGCTATGAAAGCTTGGATTCTCGATGCTACCAGTGGTTGAACCCGACTGGACGGCTCGTATGCGAATTGCTTTTGAGGCTTGCATCCTGGAACTTTTACCCCTCCCCTCAACGTTTTTCGATTGCCTTTCAAAACTCATCGTTCAATTTGATATCGTTTCGAGTCAAACAATTTTGCCTTTGGACCGCCACAAGATCCTGATGGAACTTTTTGTATTTTCCATGTAAATATTAAGAAGTCTGCGGTCTGCCACTTAACTTCTTGACCTTCAATAAAAATTAGAACAACGTTCAAAATGTTAATGTATTCAACCTCCAAAAAGAGTCTGCCGAATATCTGTTAAGTGTCCACCAGCACTCCCTGAAATGAACACGCCCGCGAAGAATCCCTACCAGGAACACATTCTAATCATCAGACGGCATCTAAATATGAAAGATGCGGGGCTTCAGAAAGTTTTACTAGCTGAAAGATTGGTTATAGTCGTGCTCTGCTGCATTCTTATTTTATTGCCATCGATGTTCATTCGTTATGTTTTTGGCATCATCAGCCGTAGGGCGCGCAAGATTGCGGTTGAAGTCTACGTTTTATTCAAGACGGTACTAGCAATCGGCAGTTTATCCTATGGGTTGTGGCATAAGCATTGGTTTGTCTGGTTAGCTCTAATTATGTTGATCGACCTTTTTGCTTTCATATTTGCGCTAATACTACTACGAGGATTCTGGCGTTCTCCCGTTTCGCTCAATCGAAGTATCATACTTCTCGGATTTAACTTTTTTGAGTATACTGCCTGGTTTGCGGGGCTTTACTTATTCTATGCTTGCCTTCTTACGAGTGGTAAAATAGTGACTGACCCGAGTTTGGCTCTATACTTTAGCATTGTCACCGCAGCTACAATTGGCTACGGAGACATCGTCCCGAGTGGTTACGGCCACACATTGGCTATTTTTCAGATTGTAGCATCCTTAGGTTATCTTGCGGCCGTTGTGGCATATTTCATTGGTGGCCTTGAGCGGCAGGACCCAGATGTTGAGCCACCCAACGCCCAGCCACGCGAGGAGCAACCGGCTGCACGCTACCGCGACTGAATCGTTCGCCTGTCGTGCCCTCCGTCCGAGCATGGAATGGCCCATCATCCGTTGTAGAAGGGTCCCTTAAGTATTCTGAATCGACTCCTTTTTGTCGCCCGAAAATATGGGTAATTACGAATTCCAAAGGAAGGCTCGATGGTTTTTC
>JAQGOY010000197.1 GCA_028293375.1 Verrucomicrobiales bacterium
CTGGTTACGGATTTACTCGAGCGCTCCACTTCCACATCGCCTTCAGTAATATCCTGCATCACTGAATTCGGAGTATCGTCCCCTGCTCCGTAATATTTGTTCAAGGCCAGGTCGATGTCTTCATCCATCGCGACTTTGAATTCAATGTCCCCGGTAATGCTGCGCTGAAGACTATCGATAGTATCCAGATCCGAGGGATCAGTAACTGCAACGGCAATCGTATTTCCAGATTTTGAAATGGGAACAGCCCGGTACCTTTTCGCGATATGTCGGGGAACAGCGGCAATGACTTCGTCGCTCAGGCGAACGTCTCCCAAATTGACGAATTCGCAACCAAACTGGGCAGCTTTAGCCTGCCCGACGTCTGTGGCACGGATCACCTTTTTTTTGACAAGGGTGTCGATCACCCCTTCTCCGGATGCTTCGGCAGATGCTCGAGCGGGTTCCAACTGTTCGTTGGATACGACACCCATATCGAGTAAATAATCTAATAAATAATCGTCTTTTGCGGCCACAAAAAATACCTTTATCCGTTTAGAAATTGATCCATGGATTTTTCAAAGTGTATCGGCGAACGCTTCAATGTCAAACGAGGAAGAGCGTCTGCCGATATTATTCAATTCATTCTTCAGATTTGAAATTCAATGACTCCAGGTTTTCGCAAAACGGCTGAAGAGAGTTGTTTTTTGGAGCTGTTTTTGAATTCCAATACCGCTGAAATGCTGAATTTCAATAGCCCGAAGATGGAGAATAAAACTTGCATCCCAGCGGCGCCATTTGTAAGTTTTTCCTTCTGGTTGCATCCGTAGCTCAATTGGATAGAGCATCTGACTACGGATCAGAAGGTTCCTGGTTCAACTCCAGGCGGATGCACCACTTCTTTTAGTTTCAAACCTCAGCCTCATCCCTGGGATCTATTTGGCTCCCAAAGTTCGATTGGATTTCCTTCGGGATCGTGCAGGCGGGCAAAGCGTCCATTCGGATACGTTTCAGGGTCTACAGTGACTTCAATGTTTCCATCACGCAATTGCTGCACCATCGCATCCAGACTCTCTACTCGAAAATTCATCATCCAGTTTTTCGCAGGGTTACCAAAATAGTCACTATCCCTGGAGAATGGGGCGAAAGCCGTAGGACCCGCTGACTGTAACCATGGCTTTTGATCATAATCAGCCGGGACAAGGTCTATCCCAAGTCTTTCCTGGTACCATTTCGCGAGGCCGGAAGAATCGTCCGAGCGAAAAAAGAATCCGCCAATTCCTGTCACGCGCTGCATAAAAGTGAAAGCCAATGAGGCCGATGGTTTCTCGATCCGCAATTTTTTAACGAACCCTCAAGCGAGTGAGTCAAGAGCAGCCTGATACACAGGGATAGTACTTTGAAAATCGCTCACGCTAACTTTCAAATCTCGTAAAATTCCGTTCTGAATGCCATAAACCCAACCGTGTACGGTTAATTCCTGGCGCCGCTCCCAGGCATCCCGAGCTATCGTGGTGTAACAAACATTAACCACCTGTTCTATCACATTGAGTTCACACAATCGATTGGAGGCTTTTTGATCACTCTCGACATTTACCAGTCGCTTCTCGTGCTTATGACGGACGTCCTGCAAATGCCTCAACCAGTTGTCGCTCAATCCGAGTCTCTCCCTGCGAAGAGCTGCCAGCACACCGCTGCATCCATAGTGCCCGCAAACGATAATGTGGCGCACCTTCAGGATATCGACCGCGAACTGCATTACTGACAAACAGTTCAGATCTGTGTGGACCACCAGGTTGGCCACATTCCGATGCACAAACAGGTCTCCTGGCAGGAGGCCCACAATTTGGTTGGCCGGAACTCTACTATCAGAACAGCCTATCCAGAGGTACTCGGGAAATTGCTGTTGAGAGAGCTTAGTAAAAAAATCGGGATCCTGTTCCCGAATACGACCCGCCCACGCTTTATTCTTTTCAAAAAGATGTTCGAGACTTGTCATTTACAAAATGGTTCGAATGTTTCAACCCGCCGCTAATTCGTCATGGTCTCTCCGTGATCCCTACGCTTCGGGTAAAAAACAGGTTCCCAATATCTTCGGGACTAAACACCGTCGTTGTCATCTCTTTTTTCAAATTCCAACCGTTTTTCCTGATTTAAGGCGTTTTTTCCACCTGCCGAAAAACAGGCCAGAGGTTGTATCGGTCCGAATCCCCCTCTTCAGGCTTTTTCCCGAATCCATCGAGGACATCGGACTACGGATTAAATATCTCCCGGACTGATTGAGGAAGAAACCAACCGATTGCACTTTGTTTCAACAGGTTGCCGAAAGTGTTGCGTGGCACATCCCGATTGCTTCGGGAATTAGCCTCAAGGAATGGAATCATTCCGGCGGGACCAACAGCAGGAAGGTGACCGAAAATTAGAAAGGTACTTCCATGAAACGAGCATTACTGGTTTTAACATCTGCGATATTAGTCGCTGGCTGCAGTTCCGATCACGCCCGGCACTCTGCATTGAATGAATATGGCTATAAATTTGACCTAGTGCTACCAGACCCCCAGGTCGCCGCTGCCATGCTCGATCTGGGGCGCTTGCCGGCGGGTCCGGTCGTCACGACCACTTCCTACCTTGATGCCCGGCCTTTAGCTAGTGATACCCTGGCGGGGGGTAGCGACGTGACGGTCACACCACCTTCCGTTACGCTAACCTCTCCAACGACCACCATCGTTGACCCTGCTGGAACAGCAATCGCCGCGCAATCGAACGGCACCACGCCGCCGCTTGTAGTTCGGGACATAGCCACCCCGGCACCTGTGGTGGGAGGCCTCAACAGCGGATTGCCAGTACTGCTGGACGGGACAGCAAATGGAGTTCAAGGGACTTCTGTGACTACGAGTGCGACCAATATTACGACCACTTCCACCTCAGGCGGGACCAATTCTGTGAACGGGAACGTAAACGCGAATGGCATCTCGGGGAGCTCTCCATCGACCAATTTTCTCGGGAGCTCGACGACCGATACTAACACGAGTATTCCAGTCTCCTTTGCTAAAGGACCTACCAATACTATTCAAGAAGCAGCAGGGGCTCAGAGGCTAAATGCCAGCACTAACATGAACTCCCTTACACCCAATAACGGCAATCGATTCGTGACTAATGGAGTGCCCAACGCGAATAACCAATCTCGCGCCGTGGGTAGTGGAACGCCAGGCGTGAACAACCAAAATGGGACTCAAACTGTAACACAAACGAATACCACCAGCACAATCCAAAGCCAGTCCGTAAACCCCGGAACTGCGGTGCAAAACGACAACGGAAACAATCAGGTAACTCCGAGCGGACAGGTAACCCCGGCTGGGCAAAACAACGCCAACGCCGCCAACAACAGCACCACGACCCCCAGCCAGCCCAGCACCACGAGTGGACAAGGAACTCCGGCACCAGTTCCCCCCACAGGGAATTCAACCGGCGCTCCTCAAAACAGGCCCGCTCCCACTCCCGCCACGGGAACGACTCCTGTTGGTTCAGCACCGGTCAATCAACATTAATTTGCGACCAAATCTGACCCCTGCCGGCACCGGCAGGGGTTTTTATTTGGCAGAAGTCTTCTTTTGAAAAAGCAGTGGCGCCACCTCACTGAAATATTGCCTCCATACCGTGTACGTATGAGCCCCTTCGGTGGGATGAAACGTGTGTTGAATTTTGTGAGTTATCAGAAGATTTGAAAGGCGTTGCGAATTTGCGAAACCAGGGTCTTGCCTGCCACAACCGATCCATAACAGGTTCAGCTTCTTATTCGTCCTTTCGGGCTCATTCAGCAAACCCTGGAACCGTTTTTCAAAATCGGCTGGGACTGCGGAGCTGAAAGCCCCAACTGCACTGAACAGATCCAGGTGGCCCAGGCCAATACCCAGCGAATGCCCCCCGCCCATTGACAGGCCAACCACCGCCCGGTTTTCTCTTCCGTGTGCCACTCGATATTTTTTCTCGGCCAATGGCATGACTTCCTCCAACAAGTATTTTTCAAAAAGTGCGTTGTTATTCCCCGGAGTCCCAAAAGCAACAGCGTGCCCGAATGGCATGATGATAATCATTTCCCGGGCCTCCTTCCTGGCTACCAGGTTGTCCATAATAAAATTGGCGCGTCCCATCGTGGTCCAGCCTGCGGGGGTGTCGTTGCTTCCGTGCAACAAGTAAAGTATGGGATAATTGGCCGATTTGTTTTTTTCATAACCGGGAGGCAAATAGACATAAAACTGGCGCGTTTCCCCATTTATAACGGTTGATTTATGGTTAATGATTTCGATCGTGCCGTGTGGAACATCTCCCGGTTCCCAAAGCTCTCCGCTTTTCCCTGGCAGTTCCAAAATGCTTGCGGAAGTCCGCGCCCGCAACTTCATTTTGGGGTTTATCGGATCGGCAATAGCCATTCCGTCCACGTTGAAATTGTAAATATAGAGTCCCGGAGCAATAGATCCGAGGGTAATGCTCCAGGTCCCACCGGCGTCCTTCGCCATTTTTTCGGTGGAGCCGAGCGGCATCCAATCCCCGTATATGGTGACGTCATTGGCTTTTGGAGCCACGAGCCGAAAGGTGACTTTATCGCCAGAATCGATTTCAGGAGACACCACCGAAGTCCTGTTCTGGCCGGAGGCCAGGCTGACGAAAAGCAGTAGGGTAAAAGCAGAAAAGAGGAAGTGCATGTTTCATTCAAACCAAACCGCGGCTTAAAACGCCACTTTTTTTATTTGAGTCGAAGAGCCGCCACCCCTTTAACCGCCGGATTCCCGAAACATGGTCAATGGCGAAGCATTGCGAAAACTACCCGACGTCATCACTCCCAACACCATGGTCAGCGAAGTGACACACCCGATCCCGATCAACACCGTCAGCCATGGAAAATAAAAGGGAACCTGAAAAACAAAACTTGCCATGAGCGAACTGGCGACGAGCGACAAGAGTCCTCCGATAATGGCCGCAAAACACCCGAGCATGGCATACTCTACCAAAAAAATCTGAGCGATTTGATTGCGCTTCGCCCCCAGAGTTCGCAGCAGGATGGCTTCCTGAGCTCGCTGGTACCGTCCAGTGATAATCGAAGAGAATAACACAAACACGCCTGTCAAAACTGTGAATCCAGCCATGAATTTCACGGCAAATCCGATTTTCGATGTGATGCTCGTGATTGTCGCAACAATAGTTGTCAGGTCGATGATCGAAATGTTCGGGTAACTGGCCACTACTTTTCTTTGAAGCCTGGCCGATTCTTCAGGCGAGCGAACATGGGTCGCCAGAACATCGAATCTAGGGGCCTGTTCGAGTGCTCCCTCCGGAAAAACGATAAAAAAATTAGGCTGTACTTTCCGCCAGTCCACACGGCGAATACTGGCAATTCGTGTATTTAATGGGATTCCCTGCACGTCCATGGTTACCGTATCCCCCAGGGAAAGTTTGAGCTCTTTGGCAATCCCCTCCTCCAGCGAAATGGGAATTTCCTGCTGATCCGGGGGGACTTTGGCAATCCATTTTCCGGCAATCAACTTTTCGCTGCCACGCAAAGCCGATTGAAAAGTGCAACGATATTCCCGAGTTAAAGCCCAATTGGGAATGGTTTCTTTTTTGTCCTTAAGCAAGTCTTCAATATCTGTCCCTTTAAGGCTACCGAGTCTCATTGTCACTATCGGGGCTTCGTCCATGATGCGGAATCCGTTGCTCGAGAGAAGGGTTTTCAAACTTTCTGCCTGGTCTACCTGGATATCGAACAGGATTGCGTTTGGCTCATTCGCCATGTCGGACTGAGCTAGTTCTTTTAAAATCAGGTTTTCCACGTTCAATAAAGTGAGCACTAAAAAAGAAGCCAGGCCGACTGAAAGAAGAACCAGCAGGGTGCGATTATTGGGTCGGTACAAATTGGAAATTCCCTGACGCAAAACGTAAGGCCAGGCAGGGGTGACAATCTTGCGTGTTGTCCAGAGGACGGCTTTTGCCAGAACCGCGAAAATGGCAATCACTAGAATCAACCCCAGGCCAAAACCAATTCCCTGTTGCCACTTTTGGCTGTTGAGAAGGCCAAATCCGACAATTACCGCACCGATCACCAGGACAATTCCGAAGCGAAATTTGTTAAATCCTTTAGGCTTTTCACACTCCATGTCCCTGATTGCCTGAAGCGGGGAGGCCTCGGAAATCCTGCTTAATGGGAGGAGGGAGAAAAGCACGGAAATACCTGTGCCGATCAGGAGAGAAGTGAAGATCGGAGCAAAAGAAAAAACCATGTGCAATTTAAAAGGCAACAGGGAACCAACCACCACGGGAATCAGGAAATGCAGACCAAGCGCCAGCAACGAACCGACCGTGGCGCCCACCAGGCCCATGATGATCGTTTGAATCAAAAAGATAGAATACAAGTCGCGCGTTGTCGCGCCGAGGCAGCGCAGCACCGCAATGCTTCTCCATTTTGAATTGATATGAACATGAATGGCGCTGGCCACTCCCACCGATCCAAGAAGCAAAGCAATAAACGCGATGAGATTTAAAAAATGTTTTAAGTTATCAACCGCTTTCCCGAGGGATTGTTTTCTTTTCGCGACCGTCTCCACTTCCATCCTGCTTTTCTGGATTTGCGAACCATGCAACTCTGTCAATTTTTCCACATTCACCCCCTCACGAAATCTGAAAAACTGTTTATAACGAATCCTGCTGCCTCTGCCGATCAAACCGGTTTCCTGGAGCCGCGAAAATGGCAGATAAACCTTGGGCGTAAGCCCCGCAAAAGCAGCGGTTTCACCTGGAATTTTCTTCAAAATCCCAACGATTTTTGTTCGGTAATTGCCCAACTTAATCTCCTCCCCCAGGCCGGCTCCCAGTTGAATTAGGAGCGCTTCCTCCAACAAAACCCCATCTCCTCTTTTCAAACTGGCAAACGCGTCGGTCGGCTCGGCTTCAAAACTTCCAAAAAATGGATAATCTCCCGAGAGTGCCCTGACCTGCACGAAGCGAGTGGCGCTATTCGACGGGACCATGACCATGGAATTAAAATCGTATTCCGTGGCCTGTTCACCTCCCAATCGTTGAAAAAGATTGGTATCTGCCGAAGAGAATGGAGCGCGCGTGCTCAACATCAAATCTGCGCCCAGCAGTTCCCTGGCCTGTTCGTCAATCGTCCGGTCCAGACTGCGTTGCAAAAATCCGATTGCAGCCAATGCTGCAACGCCCAGGACAATTGAAAATGAAAAAAGGAGTAAACGGTTCCGGCTGGCACGACTGTCACGCCATGCCATTTTCATCACCCACCCCCATGAAATGGATTTCATTAACTTGGCCGTCGTCACGAGACCGTCTTTCCCCCGCGCAACTTGATCACCTGCCCGGTTTTCTGTGCCAATTCCGGGTCGTGAGTAATCAGCACCAGAGTGGTTTTGAACTCCCGGTTCACCTCAAAAATCAAATCCACAATCCGTTGGCTGGTTTCCGAATCGAGGTTTCCCGTGGGCTCATCGGCAAAAACCACCTGGGGCCGATTAATAAATGCTCGAGCCAAAGCCACCCGTTGCTGTTCGCCCCCACTCAATTGGGTGGGGTAATGGTCCAAACGGTCGCCGAGGCCCACCCTGATCATTAGTTCAGTGGCGGCAGACTGCGCTGACTTTCCGCCATTTAGTTCCAGCGGCACCATGACATTTTCCAATGCGGTTAAAGTCGGCAATAACTGAAAGTTCTGAAAAACAAATCCAACTAAATTTCTACGAAGCGTTGCGCGTTCCTCCTCGGTCATTTTTCCGAAATCGTTTCCATCGAGCACCACACGCCCCTCCGTGGGATTGTCCAGGCCGGCGCACAAGCCCAGCAATGTTGTTTTTCCGCTTCCGGAAGGACCAATAATGGCGCACGTACCTCCTCTTTGCACAGAGAAGGTAACTCCCTGTAAAACTGTCAACCGATGATCCCCAGTCGCATACGTTTTGGTCAGGTTTTCTATTTTTAGTATGGTTTCTTCGCTCACTTCAATCTTTCTGGACACCCGGGTAATTCTCTTAATCCCTTGCCTTCCTACGACTGTACTACAGATTGACAGAAGACAAAACCTGAAGTCACTTTTGTTGCATGCAGTTTTTCAAAGCATTTCTATTTTTGTTCTGGTTGGCGATCGCCTCGTCAACGCCGGCCGTTAAGGCGTCAGCGTCCACCAACCAACAAAACGTGGTTTTCCTTGGAGACAGTCTCTCAGCGGGGTATGGGGTTAGTCCGCGCGAAGCCTTTCCCGCCCTCCTGCAGCAGAAGATCACCAGTGCTTCGCTGCCATTCAAGATCGTCAATGCCGGTCTGAGCGGCGACACCACGGCCAGCGGTTTGCGTCGTCTCGACTGGGTACTCAAACAAAAGGTCGATGTCCTCGTCCTTGAACTTGGGGGGAATGATGGGCTGCGAGGGCTGCCGGTCAGTGCCACCAAAACCAATCTTCAAGCCATCATTGAGAGGATCCGCAAAACGTATCCCTCTGCCACGATTATCCTGGCCGGAATGCAATTACCTCAAACTGGGGGAAAGATTACACCACTCAGTTTCGCGAAATGTATTCGGATCTTGCCAAACAGGAAGGCACGGAACTTGTTCCTTTCCTGCTGGAGGGTGTGGGTGGTATCGCCGAACTGAACCAGGCGGATCTCATCCATCCGAATGTCGAGGGGCACAAAATTGTCTCCGAGAACGTTTGGAAAATATTGGAGCCAGTCTTAAAAAAGAAAGCGGCGAAAAGTTAGATTTTTTTATGAGCGCGTAATTCCTGGGTGATCAGGGAGGTAAAATCTTCAGCGGATATCCGAAGCAGTTCGAGGTTCTGGCCGGGAGAAAAAGCCGCCGCTGCCACGAAGCCTGGCTTCACAGGGAGATCTTCGATTTTCCATTTCATTGGAGCTTCCAGATCATTTTGATCCTCAAGAAGCCGTGCCGGGGCGCCTGGAGTAAGTTGAACGGAAAAACTCTCCAGCCCGTAGGAGATTCCTTTGCCCCGGGCCTTAATATAGGCCTCCTTGCGGGACCACGCATTAAAAAATCCTTGTTTTTGTTGCTCCAACGGCAACCCGAAAAGCTCCTCGCATTCCTGTTTCGAGAAAAATCGCTCGGCCAGCTCCGCAATTTCCAGGCGCCGCTCGATGTATTCCACGTCCACCCCCAATTCGCCACTATTGCCTAGCCCAATCAAGCCCCTGCCATGACTATGCGAAATGTTGAAGAAGAGGAGGTCCTTAGCCAGCGCTGGTTTTCCAAATGCATTCACCGTAAAAACCAGGGATCCAGGCGCAAGCCCCAACTTGCGGCCTATTAATATCCGTTGCAACGCCTTGCATCCGACGAATTCCATCCTGTCTTTCTCAAAATAAAAACGTTGTGCGCGTTCGGCCTCTTCAGGAGAAAGAAACTCCATGGCCGTAGCGGTCAGGTTCGGGGTCGCCGCCAGGTCGCAATCATAAACTTGAAGGAACGACGTCATCGCTCATCCCAAAAGCTGGCCAATTTCCACTTTGTTTCCGGCCAGAAATTCATGGCTTTTCATGCGACGCCCTCCTTCCTTTTGAAGCTCCGTCACTCGCAATGAACTCTCACCGCACCCAATCAAGATACCATTTCCCGATACGGAAACCACTTTTCCAGCATCCCCTTTTTCTTCGAGCGGAGTAGCGACCCAAATCTTGAGCATTTTCCTGACGTCATGAGTTTGAATAAAAGTGAAAGCTCCCGGCCACGGGGTGAACGCACGAACTTTATTGGAAATAACAGATGCGGGCTGGTTCCATAAAATCAATCCATCCTCTTTGGAAATTTTTCGAGCGTAGGTCGAACCTTCTGAGAGCTGAGGTTGTGGCTTCAGTTCGCCAGAAACCCAGAGTGGAACGGTTTGTATCAACAATTCAGCTCCCATTATTGCCAGACGGTCGTGCAAGGTCTGGCTATTATCGCTGGGCGCGATTGGAGTTCGACTTATGGATAATATATCCCCCGTGTCCAGTCCCTGATCCATCTTCATGATGGTCACTCCTGTTTCTGAATCTCCTTCCAGGATGGCCCATTGAATGGGCGCAGCCCCGCGATGCCGTGGCAGGAGCGAAGTATGTACATTCAGACATCCAAAGGTGGGGAGTTCCAGTATGGCCTTACTGAGTATTTGACCATAAGCCGTTACCACGATGAGCTCCGGGCGAAGTTCCCGCAGTTGGTCAATGAAATGAGGATCACGAGCTTTCACCGGCTGGAGCACCGGCAACGATTTTGACAGCGCCAGGTTCTTCACTTCCGACGGCACCAATTTGAGATCCCTTCCCCGGGGTTTATCGGGTTGAGTCACTACCGCCGCCAATTCGATAAAGTGAGCGTCGCAAAGCGCCGTCAGGCTTGCGCATGCAAGATCCGCGCTGCCCATGAAAATGGTGCGTAATTTCACCTCAAATCATGCGGAGAGCCCGGAAATAATTTTTAGCACATCCTGCAGGACGTTGATTGGGGATTGAGTGCTGTCGATGGTATGGACGAGATCAGGGCCGTAGTAATCAAGAACGGGTTTCGTTTCGTGCTCGTAGGTTGCCAACCGCTGGCGAATGACCTCAAGGTTCGCGTCATCCAGCCGATTTTCCCGCAACGCACGCCTCTGAAGCCGCTCCACCAGTTTGTTCATGTCGAGGCAGCTCAAATTAAAGACGGCTCTCACATCCAGGGTGTCCTTCAACATCTCAGCCTGGGAAGGGTTTCGCGGTATACCATCCAGCACCAGCGTATCCTTTGTGGGGTTGAAGCGGCCTTGTTTGGTTGCGCCCTCGATGCTTTCCCTCCAGAGCTGAATCGTGGGTTGGTCCGGCACCAGCGAGCCTTTGCTCGAATAACTGATGAAAGTCCGGCCAAGGTCCGAATCAATGGACAAATTCCGAAAAACATCCCCGCAGGCAAAATGATAAATATTCGGAATGGTGCCAAGGATTTTGCCCTGCGTACCTTTGCCTGCGCCCGGTGCTCCGAAAAGTAAAAATGTTTTATACTTCATAACGTTAACTAAACAACCGAGTCGCGGGGCATAATGCTAACTTCCTGAATTTCATTAAACGGTATAGACTCATCCGCTGTCACATTTTCTTTGAAAATTTGCAACGTAAGATCGCTCGGGCTCACTTTGGTGATTCTCTGGCCTACAAAGTTACCTCGGGCCGATTTGACATAAATTACTTTTTGCTGGTCGGCCTCGCTCAGGACAACCCGGAAAAAACCCGGCATTTTGGTCTCGAAAAATCGCTTATTAAAAGTGAAATCTTTGCGTGAAAAAATCTGGACGTCAGCGGGAGGAGCGCTGGCTGCGGCTGCCGCGGCAGCCTCCGCTTTGGCAACGTTCGCAGGCGATTGGGGAAGATTAATCGGGGCTCTTGTGACCGATTTGCGCGGAGGAGGTGTATAGATGGGTGCTTCCACAGGAGGAGGGGGCGCCGTTTCACCAGACGTTTCTGCGACTGGTTTGCCTGGATCAGGAAGGGCAGGATTTTCCGGTTCAGCCGTGGCGGCAGGTTCTTCCACCACCGGCACTTCTTCATCTATTGGCTGGGGTCCAGCCACGCCTCTCACGGGCATGCACAACATGGCAACCGGTGCGATCACTGGAAGAATGGCCGAGGCCCCAAGGGCGATTTTTTTAGGCCAATTTTTGTAAATCCCAATCTCACTGCCTGCATGCAGATTCGCCAGGTAAAACACGAAAAAAAACATCAGGCCAATGGGAGATGAAAAGAGCGCCGCCAATCCTGTTGCGCCTTCGGGTCGCGGGATGGTGGGAACCTGTTCCACAACGATTTCTTTTTGCCGTTTTCTTTCCTGAATTACCTCTTCCAGAAAAGGTTCAATGTAACTTATAGCGGCCGTTGACTTGGAATCGGCGGAGAGTTTCTTTAAGGATTCCTGCGTAAATTTGGTATAGGCATTGCGTGGGCTTAAGGTCCCATCGGTCAGCTTAATGATCACTCCTTCGGAAGTGAATGAGATGGGCTGGCCAGAGATGTTCTGCCCATCAGAGGTGGCATAATCTCCAGCAGCGCATGTCAAAACACAAAATAATAGCGCCATGCTGGAAAAGAAAAATGTGAATACCCTGCGCATGGTGCAAGTGCATAGCAAATAGGCATTTGCAAAGAAAGCAAATTTCTGTTTTCGACTCGATTTCAAATTCATACCAAAATCGTTGCTATAGCCATCCCACGAATTGTTCGGTTACCCACCCAGGATTCTCGATTTTTGCCAGGTCTCCGGCGTGGCCATGTCTCCAGACCCCGAAACAAATCGTTTTCTCTAAAGTCTTTTGCAATTCTGGCTGGGCGAGCAATCCCCCCAAATAACCGGCCAGTATGTCCCCGGTTCCCCCCTGGCTCATGGTGGCATTTCCGCTGGAATTGACGGAAATAAGTCCCTCGTTCCTCCCAATCAATGTTTGGTGACCTTTTAATACCACCCAACAGTTTCCGTATTTTGATGAAAGGGCTCTAAGCGCTGAGGCTCTGTCCGATTGAATCTCGGAAATTGCTTTTCCAAGCAATCGTGCTGCTTCCCCTGGATGCGGGGTGATGACTCGCGGCCAGGAAAGTGGGCCTCCAGTCGGCAGCCATTCCATCGCGGACGCGTCCACCACCATCGGCCCGGGAAAAGTGTTCCATAATTCCTGCACCAAGGTTTTCAAAGCGGCAGGGATATTTTTGGCAGCAAAGCCAGGGCCCGCCACAATAGCAGAAGTTTTTTCGGGTAGCTCAAAGGGAACTTCCCATTCCCGGACCATTGGGGCCTGGACCTGTGAGGCGACTGGTAGATAGGTCTCCGTAGTCGTGATGACCGTCACCAATCCCTGCTGTGCTCTCATTGCCCCTCTCGCGCAAAGGATCGCCGCTCCATGGTAA
>JAQGOY010000219.1 GCA_028293375.1 Verrucomicrobiales bacterium
GAGTGAGTTTACCTGTGATCGCCCTCGCCACGGTTTTAGGAAGCGAAGCGGCGATGGCAGTACCGGCTGGGCTTGCTACTTCCATTTCAGCATGCGCTCTCACCAGTGTTGCTAATGGAACCGGGGCGGGTTGGGCAATTTTCAAGATTGTGACTATGACGAAAATTAAAATTGGATTGATTGGGGTTATTGCGGTGGCGGGATTGGTCGTCCCCCTGGTGTTCCAGCATCAGGGCCAAGTTCAATTGCAGGAGGAAGTAAAAGCACTGCGTCAACGGACGGCTGAACTTGAAGCGGAAAATGACTTACTGCTAAAGAATGCGCGCCAGGGTCGGTCGATGGGTGTTTCTCGTGCGCCAGTTTTCATGGAGAACACGGCGGCATCGCTGGAAAAGCGGACCAGTGAGTTCGCGCAGACCAATGTTTACACGCGGCTAATGACGAAATCGCCGAAAATTACCGCCGAGCAGGCAGAAACATTTTTAAAGGAAAATAACCGCAATGCCTCCAGTTTGCTGGCGGCCTTTCGCACCACCCAGGATCCGGCCCTCCTGCAGGAGGCCATGCAGAAGTTTCCCAACGATCCCATGGTGGCTTTCGAAGCGGCTTTTCGAGAGAATTCCAATCCTGGCGAGTCACGGCAATGGCTTGAGGTGCTGAAGCGAACTGCGCCCGAAAATGCACTCGGCAATTATCTTTCGGCGTTGGATTATTTTAAAAGCGGACATGGCGACCTTGCGGTGCAGGAACTCCTGGCGGCATCTGGAAAGAAACAATTCGAAGATTACACCCAGGCCCGGGTCCAGGACGACGAAGAGGCATACCTGTCGGCGGGATATTCGGTTGCGGAAGCCAAGACGGTCTCCTCAATGCAACTGATGCTGCCCCAATTGCAGCAAATTAAACAATTAGGAACAGAAATGTTGAACATGGCAAATGCCTACAAACAGTCGGGCGACGACAGGTCGGCCCAGACCACGCTTCAAATGCTTGCCAATCTGGGGCAACGCTATGCCAACCTGGCGCCAGGAGAAGCGGAGGTAAGTCAACGGTGGGGATTGCGGTGGAAAAGATGGCGCTTAATAAAATGGAGCCGGCTGCCATTTACGGAGCGAATGGAGAATCGGTACAGGACCGCCTCAACCAGCTGGGGCAGCAAAGGCAAACGCTACGAGAGCTCAACGTAAAAGCCGAAAGTTTATTTCCTGCGATGTCGGACCAGGACTGGATCAGTTACAAGGATAGATGGAGATTATTTGGAGAAGAAGCGGCTCTGAAGTGGGTCGTCGCCAAACATGGAACAAAGTGAGCGGCGAACAAGACAGTATGAAGGATGGTTCTTCAATCCTTTTTAGTAGATTTGCTTTTGTAGCTCTTGTTTTGAAAGTCGAGAAATTCCTCTGAAGTGGCAGGAGACGGCCAGACAGCATCTTTCCCATCCCAGATGGATCTGTAGGACGAGTTTGGTTTTAGAGGACTTGCGTCTCCATGTTCATCGGTTCCATTGGCACCCACCGAATATATTGTCCAGGTTCCATCTGCGTTTAGTTTGTATCGAATGGGTTTCCCATCCATGTAATCCAGAGGAATGGATTTCACAAAGTCAGGTGACAAGTCGTTGATTGTCTGCGGAGGTTTTCCATTTCTATGTTGGTAGCGCATCAAGGCGATGGCGGTGATGACAAGGGATTTCTGAGTTTCTGCCCGCGCAGCTTTTGCCGGAAGGGATGAGAGATTGGTTACGGAGTTTCCGCTCATCGCGTACCTAAGTTTATTGTAAAAGTTTTTCCCAGCTGAAGCCTTCGAAGGGGAAATAGCGTTCATCATAATACCATAACTCAAAGGATCATTGTCGTTAGCTGCAGCGCCTGGTGCATTCTGATCAATCAATTTCTGCATTTCCCTAAGCGAAAAGGCACTGTCCTGGTCCATCCAGGCAAATCTCCAGATCCTTGAAAGAACCTGTTCTTCCATAAACTGCCTGGCTCGATTCGGAGTATCGTCATCTCCCATTCCACCATTGTAGAGGTGACGGTGCATTTGTTGAGTCGACTTCTTGAATAATGGATAGTAATAGGAGTGCTCTGCCGCCCTCTCCCTTTGCAGGCTTAGCGCCATATTCTTCGCGAAAGGTGTGTTTTCCCAGGCCAATTGGAGGCGGCTCAGTTGGGAATCGGTCCAGGTGTTGGTCTGCAGGGCTTCCCAGGAAGCGTTGAAATTGATGTAACTGATGGCGATATGGACCAACTCGGTAATGGCTACTCCGTCCTTTTCAAGGACACGATCTGCGTTCAAACCTGAAATAAGATTGTCCAGGGCACCTTCGAAATTGCCCTGTCGAATGGAGTTTTGTGTCGCTGTGCTAAACCATTGAGCTGCTTGCTTGGCGGGAACGAGTTCGGTATAAAGTCCAGAGACCTCAAAACCATTCAAGAAACCGTTCGAGCTTTGAAAAACTGGTTTTGTGAGCGTATTCCTCAAATTTTCCAGAGTGGTTTGATTCGCCTCCAGATCCTTCTCAATGGGTGCCCAGGTGTTTGTGGTCAACTTGTTATGCATGCCTTCCTCGATCCAGGAATCCAATCGAAGACTTACAACGGCCTTCCCCGGACTGATTAATTTCATTTTCGGTGGATAGTTGTCTACCACTGCACTGGTTTTCGGCAGCAGGGCAGTAAGGCGCAGGAATTCCGGGAGTCCATTGTTTTCGGCAGCTGAGCGAGGACTTAACAATTGTTTGATGTCCAGTGTTTGACCTTTTCGAGCAAGCTCCTTTTTGTAAGACGCAAGCAGGTATTGCCCACGAAAATGTTCGAAAATCAAAAACCAAACAGGTGCGAGGAGGATTACGACGACCAGGATCCTTTTCCATCGTTTGCGCATGAAGCAGGATATATTCCCAATGGTGGATTTACAATAATATTTGCTTGTGAAAAATGCTCAAGTCCTTGAATTCGCGCTGACCAGTAGATTCGGAACGATATTTTATTGTTCCCACCGATTCAGGTTGATTGAGGCCAAAACCATGTTAACCTCCTTGCCGTCGATTTAAGTATTAATAGAAACTACAAGGAGAGAAATGGCCTTAACGCTTAGCAAAACTGGCTCCGCCCCGGAGATTCAAGCCTATGAACTTCATCCCGGTGTCACCACTTTTGGGCGCGCAGAGGGTAATACCTACGTGATCAACGATGGATCTGTCTCCGGATCGCACTGTCAAGTCACGGTGGACGGCGAAACGGTCATTTTTCAAGACCTGGGATCGACGAATGGCAGCCAAATCGACGGGGCTTCGGTCACCACAGATGCGGTTTACATCATCCCGGGCGTGACCAAAGTCTTGCTGGGAAAAGTGCAGGTTAATTTAGTTTTGCCGAACCATCGGCAAGTTGCCGTCCCTGTGACTTACGCCGCACCTTCCTCGGCCATTCCCTTGGAAGCGACCCCCTGCAAGCGTCACAAGACCACGCTCGCCAGTTATTACTGTTCAAAATGCGCCAAGCTTTATTGTCATCTCTGCACGGATAAAAGGCGGATAGGCACTGAAGCGGTGCGATACTGCCGGGTATGCGCCACTCGTTGCCAGGAAGTGGAATCTGCCAAAGCCAGTCGCGCGGAGAACCTGAGCACCTCCAGGCAGATCGCTTCGGCGATGCAGTATCCACTGAAGAGCGATGGGATCATGTTGCTGGTACTGGGAAGCATCTTCTTCAGCATTATGGGGATGGCAGGCAATGCCCAGTTGGGAATGGCCGGAGTATTATTATCGAAAATGCGTTTTCTCCTGTTGTTTGTGGGCGGTTATTTTGCCGCGTATTTACAGAAAATTATTCATTCCACCATGGATGGAATGGATAATTTGCCGGACTGGCCCGAGTTTAGCGACTGGCAGCAGGACATTGTTCATCCCTTTAAACTCATGGTTTTCACTTCGATTTTGATATTCCTTCCAGCCTTTGTTGTGCTCATCCTGGTTGCTTTTGAAATACTGAGTCCCATGTTCCTGGGCGTGGCTGCAATCCTTGCTTTACTCAGTTCGATGTTCTATCCAATGGCACTTTTATCAGTCGCTGTGGAGGATTCGCTTGCGGGCTTGAATCCGGGTCGCTTGATCTCTTCAGTGCTGGCAACAATGAAGTCGTACCTTCTCATCCTGGGTGCTTTTTACCTGATTGGCGGAGTTGGATTCGGACTGAAGCAGCTTTTGGACATGGTATGCCCGGTTTACATTTCGATTCCTTTAATTTCCTTATTGGGATTTTACTTTGTGCTGGTTCAGATCCGGCTGCTGGGAATTTTTTATCGGAAGAACGAATTTAAACTGAACTGGTTCTAGGAATTCTAAATCAAATTCAAGCCAAAGAGGCGATGATGTTCCTGGATGACGTAGCGGTCGGTCATCCCTGAAATGTAATCGCAAATAGCACGGGGCCAGCCTTCTTTGCGGGCTCGTTTTTTAGCCCTTGTTCCAATGAGTTCGGGATGCTCGAGGTAATAGCGGAAGAGTTCTTCCAACATGCGCACGGCCCGCATGTTGGGTTCATGCACCACCGGGTTGTAATAGAGGTTTTGGTAGAGATATTCGCGAAGCTCGAGGTTTTTAGTGCGCCGCGTTTCGCTGTATTGAACGAGGGCTTTGGGCTGAAGACGAACTTCGTCCGCGGATTTTACTCCTACTGATTTGATTCGCGCTTCCGTGGTCTCCACCACGTCGCGCACCTGGCCATCGATCAGGTAGCGAATAAGAAAGTAACGACGGCTTTCGTCGGGAAGGGCGCCATATTGTTTTTTCACCAGGCGGGTGGCTTCATGCCACAATTCGACGTCGCGCACCAATTTTTTTTCAGATAGCAGTCCCGACTCCAGACCGTCATCGAGATCGTGGCTGTAGTAGGTAATTTCGTCGGCCAGGTTGGCAACTTGAGCTTCGAGAGAACTGGATTTGGCGTCAAAACCTTTGCGCCGGCTGGGGTGGTCGTAAGCCGTGAAATGCTTGATCAGGCCTTCGCGGACTTCCCAGCTCAGGTTCAACCCGGTAAATCGGGGATATTTTTGTTCGAGCGATTCGACAATCCGCAGGCTCTGGCGGTTATGCTCAAACCCGCCATGCTTTTTCATCAACTTATCGAGGATATGTTCTCCTTTATGGCCAAAAGGGGAGTGTCCGAGATCATGGGCGAGAGCAATGGTTTCTGAGAGATCCTCGTTAATTTGCAGCGCACGGGCGATGTTCCTGCTGATCGCGGCGACTTCCATGGTGTGAGTGAGTCGTGTGCGGAGGTGGTCTCCTGTACCGTTGAGAAAGACCTGGGTTTTGTATTCCAGCCGGCGGAAAGCGCGCGAATGGATGACGCGATCACGATCCCGCTGATAATGGGTGCGCCATTCGGGAGGTTCTTCGCGGTGCGCTCTTCCCCTGGTTTCAGCGCTGAGCTGAGCGTAGGACGCCAGGACATTCTTCTCGCGCTGCTCAAGATCGACCCGGGTGCAGGGCATAAGTGGATTACTGGAGCAAAGTTTCTGCCGCCACGTTTCGGAATTCGAATAGTCGCACGATGGTGTCTTCGATCAAATTGTTGGGGCACGAAGCGCCGGCAGTGATGCCAACGGTGATATTCCCAGCCGGCAACCAATGGTCTGTTTTCACTTCCTGATGGATGTGCTGGTTCCAGTGGCGAATGACCTCCGAGGATTCCATCATGGCCGCGTTCTTGATGAAATAAGTGGGCAGTTTTGCTTCACCCATTTCGGCAAGGTGAGAGGTGTTGGAGGAATTGTAACCTCCGACGACCAGCAGAAGGTCAAGCGGTTGCTTCAGGAGCTTTTCCAAAGCGTCCTGTCGATCCTGGGTCGCTCCGCAAATGGTATCGAAGAAACGGAAATGCTTTTCTATTTCTGATTCGCCATACTTTTGTTCCATGGCCTTTTTGAGGCGGCGCTGGACTTCTTCGGTTTCGCCGCGAAGCATGGTGGTCTGGTTGGCCACGCCGATGGCGATGAGGTGCTGGTCCGGGTCAAAGCCTTCGGAGCATGCTCCCTTGAATTTGGCCAGGAATTCTTCCTTGTTGCCCCCATTCACAATGTAGTCACAAACGTAATCCGTTTCACCCAGGGTGAAGACTACAAGATAATGGCCCGTACCGTTGGCGGTAGCCTGAGAAGTGGTCGCCTTGGTTTCTTCATGGCGCGCTTTTCCGTGAATGATGCTGGTCACCGATTCCTTGGAATACTGTCGGACTCGTTTCCAAACGGTCATCACATCTCCGCAAGTTGTGTCCACAAAGATGCAGCCCTTGGCTTCGAGTTTTCGTCGGGTGGCCACTTCCGTGCCGAAAGCTGGGATGATAACAACATCACCAGCATTGAGATCTTCGATATCCGCATTCTTTTCCTTGCCAGAAAGGAATTTGATTCCCATGGCCTGGATCTGGTCGTTGACTTCTGGATTGTGGATGATTTCGCCAAGGATGAAGATGGGTTTTTCTGGCGGAAAATACTTGCGAGCGGCGTAGGCGAGATCGATGGCGCGTTCGACTCCGTAGCAAAAGCCGAATTCTTTGGCCAATTTCACCGTCATCCGGCTCTCCGGAGATGTTAATACGTTACCCGAAGCTCGGATCTTATCCACAATTTCGCTTCGGTAATGAGAAAGGACCTGAGCCTGCACAGATTCCATGATGTCTGGACGACGCAGGTTCATTTTCTGAGGCGCCACTGGCGCGGGTGTTGACATACCGAAATTAGTGTAACATGGGCAATAGCTCCGTCTAGCGAATACCTTGGGCGGTTTGGAGGGAGAAATCCGTTCTCCAAAATCTCTTGAGGCTTCCGGCTTCTGTTTTATGGTGCGCTCACCCGTTCGTAGTAGTCGAGGGGGGCTCACATTCTGATCTGTCCTGCGAGACAGCTAACTTTATTTGAGCGTGAGGTTGCGCTTTTTGGCGAGGAAGAGCGAGAACTTGCGAAAAGCCTCTTTAGTGATTTTCCATGACGGACAATTTACGTGCTTGTTTTCGCGGGTGGGGGAAACGGGGGATTCCCTATGGCAGGTTTTTCCAAATTTATAAAACGTATAAAAAACGATAGGATCATTATGCCACAAGGAGACAAATCATCGTACACGAACAAACAGAAACGCCAGGCGGAACATATCGAGGAGGGCTACGAAAAACGCGGGACCAGTAAAAAGGAAGCTGAAAGACGGGCGTGGGCTACTGTCAATAAGGAAGACCACGGCGGTAAAAAGAGCGGGTCCGGACGTGGAAAGAAAAAGGATACCTCCCCCAGCAAAAAGGGAGGACGAATTGGCGGCGCCGCAAAAAAGGCGACGAAGACTCGCTCCAAAACAATCGCGAGCCGATCCAAGTCCAAACCTGGTCCGAAGAAAAGGAAGAGTTAAGGCGTGGAGGCGGGGTCTGGAGTCCAAACCACGGAAACCTGGGGAAGGATTGCTTTGCCCTGGTTCGGTCCTGGCTTGGTTTCCACCACTTTCGTCCCCTTCAACGTCTCGGCGTGGCCATCCACAAAGGTGAGATTGCCCATGGATGAATGACGAGCCACAAAGCGGCTGGCAAAACTGCTCGGTTGACCCAGGTCAGTGTCGGATTGAGCCACATTTATCTTCGCCTCGCCCGGCAGGCGGTTTTCCAGAAAGAATACCGTGCTCTGCGGTTCTTTGATGTCGGCTACTGAAGCTCTACCGGAAGACCCGGTGAGCTTTGAATTCATGGCAATCGAAAAATAGGCATTATTTCCTATCAGTGCATCTTTGGGAAACTCAGCCAGCGGGCAATGGAAAAGGGTGCCCCGATCATAGAACCCGGATTTTCGAGTGGCAAAAGTAGACGCGGCTTTCGACTGCATGCCATTCGGCAGCGAGTTGTACCACACCGCAGCATTCTCGGGATCACGGATCTGAGCCCAGGTGTTGATGGTGGATCCTCCAGTGCCGGCGGTTTCCCGCGGGAGCAAGTCGTTGTTCTCCTGGTAATACATGGTTTGTGCCAGCCCCCATTGTCGTAGCTTGTTCATGCACGAAGTGCGCTGGGCCAGGGCCTTTGCCTTGCTTAACGCTGGAAGCAACAAAGATGCTAATACTCCAATAATGGCGATCACCACCAGGAGTTCAATCAGGGTGAAAGCAACCGATTTTGCCTCATCTCGTCGGAGCATATTGGATTTCGATTCTGTTAATGAGTTCATGGGAGGGACTTGCGGACAACACGGTAAAATCGTTGGGTCACGGTGGCGGGGTCAGACACCGTCGCCTGGGTGGTGGTGGCGTTGGTGGTGGACAAGAACGTCCAGGTCGCATCCGAAATGGAATTTTTATATTGGATGTCGTAAGTCACAGTTGGCTCCGTGGTGAAGGTGATTTGTCGGCCGCCACCGTCGGTGGTGAGCGTGGTGAACCGAGGCCATGTCACCAGCATGCCGGGCGAGCCAATGTCTCCACTGACCGCCGCAGCGAATGCGCCGTTAACACTATTTGTGGTTAACCCTTCAGTGGAATTTCCAATAAAACCGTCCTGGCTCGTAAAGTGATTATCGAACCCAAAAGAATTCCCGG
>JAQGOY010000223.1 GCA_028293375.1 Verrucomicrobiales bacterium
TTACTGGGTCGGTGAATTGATGGTCGATTCCACCCTGGTTTCCGATACCATTGCCTATCATCATTGGAACGGCAAGGTCGACAAGGAATGGCAGCGAAAAGCGGTTAATCACATTTTCTCCATGCAGCTTCCTGACGGAGGCTTTAATATCTATTACGGTGGCCCTTCGGAGGTTAACGCCACCATCAAAGCGTATCTCGCCTTCAAATTGGCGGGGATCCCTGCCACGGACCCACGCATGCTTCGCGCGCGACAGGTCGCCCTGAGTCTGGGCGGCGTGCCGAGGATGAACACCTTCTCCAAACTTTATTTGGCCCTGCTCGGCCTCTTCCCATGGGATTACGTTCCTACCATTCCGGCCGAGGTCATCCTCATCGGCAAATGGTTCCACGTGAATTTCCATGAAATGAGTTCCTGGAGCCGGTCCATGCTGGTGCCCCTTTCCATCATCAACCATTTCAAACCGACCCGGCGCCCTCGCCCCGGCGTGAGCCTGGATGAATTATATCCCGAAGGTTACCACGAACGTGATCTCGCTCTCCCGCCCGACCCCCAGCGTTTCACCTTCCGAAATTTCTTTCTCTGGCTCGATAAGCTGCACAAATTCGTGGAGAATAATAACCTGCGCCCCTTCCGCAAACGTGCTCTGAAAAAAGCCGAGCAATGGATGATTGAACGCTTCGAAGGCTCGAACGGCCTGGCCGCCATTTTCCCCGCCATGCTCAACTCGCTGATTGCGATGAAGGCCCTCGGATATCCCGATGATCATCCCCAGATTCTTCGAGCCGAGCGCGAACTCAAAAATCTGGAGCATGAAACTCCCGACACCGTCCGCATCGAACCTTGCCTCTCTCCAGTCTGGGACACTGCCATCGTTAATATTTGTCTTCACGAGTCCGGTTTACCGAGTGACCATCCTGCGCTGAAAAAATCAACCGACTGGCTCATCAATAAGGAAATTCGTTTCCGTGGTGACTGGCAATACAAGAACTCAGTGGATGTCGAGCCAAGCGGATGGGTTTTCGAATTCGAAAACAAATGGAATCCTGACGTGGACGATACCGCCATGGTGCTGCTGGCCTTGCGTAAAATCCCCACGGATAATCGCCAAAACCGCGACGAATGCTTCACCCGCGGCCTCAATTGGATGCTCACATTCCAATGCAAAGATGGTGGCTGGGCGGCCTTCGACAAAGACTGCACCAAGGGCATCCCCGAAAAAGTTCCATTCGCCGATCACAACGCCATGCTCGATCCCGAATGCGCCGATATTACTGCCCGCATCCTGGAATTACTGGGCTACGAAAATTTCCCTCTCGATAATCCCCAGGTTAAAAAAGCGCTCGATTACGTCCGCGAACACCAGGAATCCGATGGCTCCTGGTACGGACGATGGGGTGTGAATTACATTTACGGAACGTGGCAGGTCCTCCGTGGTCTGCGCGCCATGCGGCTGGATATGCAACAGTCCTGGTTGTTGAAAGCGCGCGATTGGCTGGAGAGTGTCCAACACGAAGACGGGGGCTGGGGCGAACGTTGCAACACTTACGACGATCCAGTCTTCAAAGGCCAGGGGCCAAGCACCGCCTCGCAAACGGCATGGGCATTGATGGGCTTGTGCGCCTTCGATGATCCCCATCGTCCAAGCATCCGCAAAGGCATCGAATATCTTATCCGCGCCCAAAGCACTGATGGGTCGTGGGCGGAGTTGGAAACCACCGGGACAGGATTTCCCCGAGTATTCTATTTAAAATACGACATGTATCGCAACAGCTGGCCATTGCTGGCCCTGGCGACTTATCGTAATTTGTTAACGCATACACCGAAAACCGCCTAGAGCGACTTTCTCACGCCAAAAACGTTTTGTGAGGAGACTGTTCGTTCCAACGGTGTGGATATGTGCCGGCCTGGCGCTGGGAGTTGGCGTTGATCGGAATTGGCTAAACATCACAAACCACAAAACATTGATGTGGCGCCAGAGTCAACAGTCACGCACCTACTCTGCTCAGGACCATTGTGAATTCCGATTTGCCATCGGAGAAGAAAACAAAACTTCTGAATTTTCAAGCCCACAAAAACACGGATTGAGACAGAATAAATTATTAATTCATGAGCCTCTTCTACCGAAACATCCTGCGTCCTTTCCTCTTCCAATTCGACTCGGAAAAGATTCATAACTTCACTCTCGATCAGCTTTCAAAGGCAAGCCTCAGCCTGAACACGCATCGCTTGGTGGAACGCTTCTACCAACCTGCCGAAATGGAGGTTCAGCTCTTCGGCCTCACTTTCCCGAATCCTGTGGGCCTTGCTGCGGGGATGGACAAGCGAGCCGCTGCCCTTCCCATCTGGTATCGATTTGGATTTGGATTTTCCGAAGTCGGCGGTGTCACCCTTCACCCGCAACCCGGAAACCCGACACCTAGAATGTTCCGCATCGTTGAAGACGAGGCCCTGGTCAACCGCATGGGTTTCAATAATGGCGGCGCTGCCGCGATGGCCGAGATGCTGCAAAAATGGAAAAGGAAGGGTCTTTGGCCAGCCCATCCTGTCGGAATCAATCTCGGCAAATCCAAGATCACGCCCATCGAGGAAGCTGCCAGTGACTATCTCGGTTCCTTTCGATTGCTTAAAAATCTCGCCGACTTTTTTGTCATCAATGTCAGTTCTCCCAATACCCCCAATCTCCGACAATTGCAGGATAAGGACGCCCTCGATAAAATCCTTTCTGCCATCCAATTTGAAAACACAACTTCCAAAAAACCTATCCTCGTCAAAGTCGCGCCCGACCTCACCTTCACTGCCCTCGACGACATTTTGGAACTCGTTCAGCAACATCGTCTGGCAGGAATAGTGGCCACCAATACCTCCATAGCCCGCCCTGATTCCCGGGAAAAAAATTATGCTGAAACCGGCGGAATGAGCGGCCGTCCTCTCGCCAGCATGAGCACAGAGGTCATCCGTCATTTATACCGGCAAAGCAAAGGCACGGTTCCGATCATCGGAGTAGGGGGAATTTTCTCGGCCGATGACGCTTGGGAAAAATTCAAAGCAGGTGCTTCCCTCGTTCAAGTCTACAGTGGTCTTGTTTACGAAGGCCCATCCATCGCCAAAGAAATCGTTACCGGCCTTCGTCAGAATCTGGAACAGGTTGGCGCTACATGCATCACGGAAATCGTTGGGACGGGCGCTTGATCATCTTTAATCTTTTACTGGCTGCAGTTTTCCAATTTCTGCCATTAACTGATCCGCCACTTCCTGGTAAATTTCTTTCAAACGGGGTTTGGGGCAGCTCTTTGCTTCCTCCCGCAACGCTTTGAAGTCCATTGAAACCCCATACTTGACCACTATCTTCCGAGGTCGTGGAAATTTCATCGTGCGATTGTAAGCCTCATAAGTCCCGAACACGCGAACCGGCACTACCGGCGCATTGGACTTGATCACCGTCAATCCCACCCCCGAACGGGCCGGTTGCAATTTTCCATCTTTCGTTCTCGTTCCTTCCGGAAAAAGAATAATGCCGCCGCCTTTGTTCAATCGTCCGAGAATCTCTCTCAATCCGGATGCTCCACCCCCGTCGCGATCCACCGGCACGGAATTCCAGCTCCGCAAAATTGCGCCTACCAGAGGAAAGCGAAACAGGGACTCCCGGGCGAGGTAATTGATTGCCCTCGGCAAACCGGACCCTACCAATGGCGGATCCAAATAACTGGCATGATTGGATGCCAGGATTACGGGACCGTTCCGCGGCACCCGTTCCGGGTTGCAGACTTTCCAACGAAAATAGACGGCAAATATTGTCCGGAAAATCGACCACGCTATTCGGTAGCTCGGATTCATGCCGTCGATGTTTCTCTATTACCGTTTTCGATCGGCAAGGCGCTTTGTGACTTCCTCGATAATCAGTGAACTGGTCTCAGCCGGTGTTTGCCCGGAATTATTAATGATTTTTGCGCCCAGCGGAATCATTAGAGGTGACGTCGCTCGCTGGCTGTCTTTTGCATCCCGGGCGGCCAGGTTTTCCTGCACTCCCTCGGCTTCCCGGCGTTTCGATCGTTCGTGTATGCAGGCATCCAGGTAAAATTTAAAATCCGTCTCGGGAAAAATATTCGTTCCCGTGTCGCGCCCTTCCATTACCAGGTTGCCGAACTGGCTGGTGGACTGTTGGGTCTTCTTCATCCATTCCCGCACTTTGGGAATTGCTGCCACGTGCGCCACCGCAGCGCTCACCTCGGAAGTTCGAATTTCGCTTTTTGGAAAGTATCCGTCCACCAGCAAATAAGCAGCATTATCCACCAACTCCAGTGTCGGCTTCCATTTCCTGCAAAGCGCAGCCACTGCTTTCGGGTCATCCACATCCACCCCTTTTTTCAGGCAATACCATGCCAGCGTGCGGTACATCGCGCCCGTGTCCACGTAAATGTACCCTAATTTTTTCGCCACCAGCCGGGCGTTCGTGCTTTTCCCACTCGCACTCGGCCCGTCAATGGTTATGACTATGTGTTCGGATTTCTTCACCACGTTTTTAATCTGCAAATAACTCTTCCTGTTCCAAAATCTTTCCAGTTTTCGCATCCGTTATCTCTGCCCCAATCCCGCCTTCCACTCCGTTCCCCAGTTTCTGGAAAAAATTGGGGAAAGTTTTTTTCACGCACGATGGATTTTTGATTTTAATCCCGGAAATTTTCAATCCCAGAGTTGCAAAACACATCGCCATGCGATGGTCATTGTAAGTCTCAATTTCTGCTCCATGCAATACGCCAGGCACAATCTTTAAACTATCACCTGTCTCCGTTATTTGCGCTCCACACCGTGCCAACTCCGTCCGTAAAGCCACCACCCGCTCGCATTCCTGCACCCGCAACCTTCCAAGATCCGAGAACTCCACGGGTTGTAAGCTAAACGGCGCCATTACGATGGCCGTCATGATGCTGTCTCCCAGGTCCAGCCTTCGCGATACCCGGCCGGGCAAAGGTAAATACTCTGGAAATCGGGCATCCAATTGCGTGCTGCGTTGTGGCCAGTTATCGATTTTTATTTTCGGCCTTCCTCCCAGCAGCCAATCAGCTCCCACAAAATAACTCGCGCTGGATGCATCCGCCTCCACCTCAATCACTCCGCCATTTTTTCCAAGTCGATGAATCTGATCGCAAACCACTCGCGTCATTTCCACATACGACGATTCCTCTTCGTTTTCGCCCTGGATTTCCACACTCCAACCACCTTTGCCTCCAGCCAATAAAAGAGCTGACGCGAACTGCGAACTCTTCGCAATACTGACTTTGCATTTGCCTGGCCTTGCCCCGCCACCATGAATAACCACTGGTAACTGATCCGTCGCTGAATCAAGCCGATATCCCAATCCGCGCAAACTGGAAAACAACGCCTGCTGCGGCCGTTCGTGCATTCGAGGCACTCCGCTCAAGCGATAGACCCCGCTCCCTAAACATAAAAATGCCGTCAGGAAACGCGCCGCTGTTCCAGCATTCCCCACAAATAACTCCAGTGGGTTTGATGCATCACCACCCTTGGGAATGACCCCTCCCTGCCCTTTGATTGCAATCGTCCGGTTGCTCGGTTCATTTGGATCGGGCGCCACTGACAATTCAAAACCGAGTCGACCCAAGCAGTTCACCATCACCTCGGTGTCTTCACTCCACAGTGCACTGCGAAGTTCGATCCTTCCATCACCCAGCGCGGCCGCGATCAAATATCGGTTGGTAAGGCTTTTGGATCCCGGGATGGTCAATGACACAGTCTCCTCCCTGCGCGAGACCGGCTTTATTTCTATGATTTCAGGAAGTGCCATTACTCGGAACTGATCGTTGATGCCGGCAGTTTCCAACCATCCCTGCGATTTTTGGCATCCTTAAAAAATGCAAGAAGTGCAGCCTCGTTTTCCTGATCCAATGCGCAGGCAAAAGTTTTCAAGTGCTCAATATAATTCTCCACCGAGGTCAAAATGTTCTTCTTATTACAAATCGCGATGTCGCGCCACATTTCCGGCGAACCGGAAGCGATGCGGGTAGTGTCCCGAAATCCTGTAGCGCAGAGCAATCGCTGTTCTTCCCCGTGCTCGTCCGCCAGCACGAATGACGAAAGAGACGCCGCCAGTAAGTGAGGCAAGTGGCTCGAACGGCTCACCAGTAAATCGTGCTCCTGTGGGCTCATCACCAAAACCTGGGTGTTGAGCTCCAACCAAAACTGTTTCACTTTCTCAGCAGCATCCGGGTTGGTGTTGCTAGTTGGACAAACGACACAGATCGCCTTTTGGAAAAGGTCAGCTTTCGCTGCCAGCACCCCGGTCTTTTCTCCACCGGCCATGGGATGACTACCCACAAAAAAAGCTCCTGCTTCTGCGAAAACGGACTCCAGCTCGCTGCTTACGCATTCTTTCACGCTGCCGACATCCGTGACAATGGCTCCTTTTTTAATATGAGCTGCCACGAACCGCGCCAACTCACACATCTGCCCCAGCGGAGTGCAAAAAATTAACAGGTCCGCTTCTTCGACGGCCGCCTTCAGATCGTCCGTGCAGATATCCACACAACTCATCTGAACCGCTTCCTGGATTGTCTCCTTTCTTCGCACGTAGGCCGAGATCACCCCGCGGAATCCCCTTTTCTTCAGGGCGAGTCCCACGGATCCGCCCAATAGGCCGAGTCCAATAATGCTTATCTTTCCAAACTGCACGCGCGGATTAAATCAAAAGGCGGTTCAAATTGCCAGAAGCACGCAAAACGTTTTTCTAATCAAACCTGGACCCCCAGTAGCGGCACCGACTCGGACACTCGTGCCAGGATCACATCAACCATAAGTGCTTCTGTCCCAATGCTTGGCGTATACCAGACCCGTTTCCCCTTTTTTTCTGTGGGGTTTCGCCAGGTTGGCTGGCCAAGCTTGAATCGTTCCTGGACCACCGATGCTGGCTCTCCCAACATCAAGGGGATGTCCTCGTAGGAATGAAGCCCATCGCTAATAAAGAATGGCACCACCACCACATTCTTCTGGGTGGCCAAGGTATAAACTGCCTCAATCTTTGGCTCTTCCTCCATAAAGACCGCGTGGACATCGGCATAAATCCCCTGGGCCGCGATTAACTCCACTTGCCGCTCTATGGCCACCCGGGAATTCTCATTGTTGCCAGTCCCGTGACCCGCAATGAAAAGGGAGGTATCCTTTGTTTTCGGCGCATGAGGGAATGGGAATTTTTGCACAATCTCCCTGGCCCGGGCCATCAGCACTTCAGTCATGCTTTCATGTGTCCCAACCGGCTTGCAGTAAATCAACGTTTGTTCCCCGCGCTTTTGAATCGATTTGAAGCTCTTTTCCCCCGAACTGCACAACCCGAGTTCGCGTGGAATCACCTCCTCTGTGAAGTAGCCTTCACTGATAAAAAGTGGCACAATAAAAACCGTCGGAGCAAACACCCCGCGCAACACTTGCCAGATGTAAGGCTCCTCTTTCCAATAAGCCTCGAGCACCTGTCCAAACATCTGGCGCGCCCGCAAAGCATCCGCATGCTGATGTGCAGGCAACGCGGAGTCCGCATTTAAAGTCGACCCATGCCCAATCAACACCAGGGCCGCATTCGAAAAATCAAAATCCATTCCAGACACGCCGCCACTTTGATCTCATCCCACCAATCGCGCAAGAAAAGGCAATCGGGCTTTCAACTCGAAGAAATGCGTTCTTAATGTCATTCAGCATTTCACCTCCGAATCGCAAGGAGAACACTTCGTAGAAAAATTGTATGGCAATTATGCCGACTGCCTTATTTTCATGACTCTTAAAGCGAAAATGAGAGTGCACTGATGCTCTATATCTAACTGAATGAACCCGAAACAAATTCTTCAATTGATCAGGACGAAAATGGGAATAAGTCGGCATCAACCCAGTGCCCTGGATCTCTTTGGAACTCTTCCTACGGATAAATCTTTCATTACCCGGGACGCCGAGAGGAATGCTGTCACTTACCTTTTGGGAGAAGCCGCTGCTAAAGCGGGAACGACTGTCGAACCAAATCGTTAGAATAACTTTAACTCGTCAAATATGGCGACTTCATTGACAAATCAGAAGTTAACTGCCATTTTTGGCGAGTTGTGAAGATCACCAAACAGTCCACGGATGCCTCCATCCTCGCCGAATTGGGCGCTCGCCTGGCCGCTCTCCGATTGGATCGAAACATGACCCAGGCTCAACTGGCAGAAGAAGCGGGCGTCTCCAAACGATCCGTCGAACGATTGGAGTCAGGAGATACTTCTCCTCAATTGTCAGGTTTCATCCGGGTTTGCCGCGTGCTTGGTATTGCGGAGCGTTTCGATATCCTCGTTCCGGAGTCCTCCCCCAGTCCCGTGCAACTCTTGAAGCTGGCAGGGAACAAGCGCCGCCGTGCTTCCAAACCCCAGCCCTCGGACCCCCCCGCCAAAAAATGGAACTGGGGAGATGAATCATGACCCTGGCCGAAGTTAGACTTGGGGGGCGAACAATTGGCGCGGCGTCACTTACGGAAACCGACGGCTTTGCCGCCTTCCAATACGATCCGGCTTTTGCAAAAAGTCAG
>JAQGOY010000002.1 GCA_028293375.1 Verrucomicrobiales bacterium
CTCCGCGTGCCTCGCTAATACTTTTTCATGTTCGATCAACACTGCTCGAACGACTCCTGAATCATCCGCATGTCCGAATTCAGGGACGCTATCTGGAATCAAATCAAATTGCCGATGCGCGTAAATCAGGGCAAACGTCGCGCTTGCCACCGTCACAAACGGCAATTCTTCAGCAGCCCCTTCCGCAAAGTCCTCCACCACATCCGCCAGGAATTCGAGCTGGTTGCTCAGGTGCGGATACTTCGCATCGTTTAGTTGCGCAAACTCCAGCTTTAGAAACGGCAGCTTCTTGTGAACTCCGCTGAGAACCTTCGGAGTTATCGATGCCGCCCCGTGATGAACAAATTTTACTATCTCACCCATGCGTCGAGTTTCTGCCACTCCTCATTTCTTCACAAGAGGTTTCTTCCCCATTAAGCCTTAAGGGATAGGGCCGGGAACCACTAGGAATCAGGTTCCAATGAGCCGGTTTGCTCGCAGAAATTGTCTTTTTGAGTGGATTCTTTCCCCTTTTCCACCAGACTTCCTCTCATGCATTTTTACAAATCCCTATTCCTGGTGATTCTATGCTTGAATGGCGCCCTTGCTTCGTTCGCTGCCCCTCATCGCTTTCTCTGTTCAGACTATAACGGAAACAAGGTCTGCATCGTTTCGGAGAAGGGTGATATTGAATGGGAATATCCCTGCAAAAATCCCCAGGATTGTTGGAAATTGCCCAACGGCAATATTCTTTTTTGTTTCCTGCCCGGTGCGCTGGAGGTTACTCCCGATAAAAAAATTGTCTGGGAATACAAAGCACCTGACAAGTCGGAAGTTCATGCCTGCCAACCTCTTCCTAACGGTAACGTGATGCTGGTGGAAGGAGGCTCCAGCCGCATTATCGAGGTGGATCGAGCAGGAAAAATCGCCCGTGAAATCAAGCTCACCACTGCTTCCACCGTGGCCACTCACAATCAATATCGTGGTACCCGCAAAACCAGCGACAACCACTATATCGTTTGCTTCAAAGGCGAAGGAAAAGTCGTGGAACTCGATGAAACCGGAAAACAACTGCGCGAGGTCAAGGTTGCGGGCGACCCCCACGGTGCCTATCTGCTTCCCAACAAAAATTGGCTCATCACCTGCGGCGATGGACATAAAGTTGTCGAAATTGATCCCTCCGGCAAGAGTGTATGGGAATTAAACGAAAATGAGCTCCCCGGCAATACCCTGCGTTTAATGGCCGGAGCCCAACGATTGCCAAATGGAAACACCATTTTTTGCAATTATCTCGGTCATGGCCACATTGGTGAGCAACCCATGTTTTTCGAACTGACGCCAGCCAAAGAAATTGTTTGGCAGTTTCGGGACGATGCCCACTTTAAAACCATCAATCAGGTCATGTTGCTCGATATTCCGGGAGACGTGACCAAAGGCGAAATCATTCGTTGATTTCAGCACGAACATTTCTTGGCGTCCTGGTCCCATTTGCGCCAGGCCTGGATGTTCATCACCACATAAATCACATTCGCCGCAAGGCTTGCATAGCTGCCACTAATGACACCAAATGCTATCCACGACAAGTTGCCAATAAGCCCAAGAAGAAAACCGCGCTTTTTATGTTTCCCCAGGTAATACGTGGAAACAAAGCCCATCACCATCCCTATCCAGTCAGTCCAATAAAACTTGTTCACTGAAAGTCAACCTACCCTCTGCCTCTTCGATCAGAAAGAGGGTGGTTTTGCTTAGCAACGATTAAGTCTTCATTCGGTTGGAAAACAAAAAGCCTCGTTCTTCAGGAACGAGGCTCTTGCTGAAAAATGGATCCGTTTATTTCTTCTTTGATTTCTTCCCAGCCGTGCGGTGGACCTGCGCCTCCACCTTCAGCCGTAGCCCGTTTAGTCTGATAAACCCGGTTGCATCATCCTGGTTATAAGCCTTGGTAGGGTCTGCTTCCATCGTGGCAATCTGCGGATTGTAAAGACTCACAGGTGATTTTCGTCCTGCCGTAATGATGTTCCCTTTATACAGCTTTAGGCGAATCGTGCCTGTTACGTTCTTTTGGCTTTCCGTCACCAAAGCCTGGAGTGCCAGCCGTTCCGGTGCAAACCAAAAACCATTGTAAACCAGTGTGGAGTATTTGGGGATCAGCGAGTCCCGCAAATGCATCACTTCCCGATCCATCGTGATACTTTCCATTTGGCGATGCGCGAAGTGCAGGATGCTCCCGCCCGGGGTTTCGTAGACTCCTCGCGATTTCATTCCGACAAAGCGATTCTCTACCAGGTCGACACGGCCCACGCCATGTTTACCACCGAGCTTGTTTAACGTTCGCATCACTTCCAGTGGCGAAAGGTTTTTGCCGTTCACCCCTGTGCAGTTTCCTTTTATAAAATCGAGGGTCACATACTCCGGCTTGTTCGGGGCGTCCTCAGGAGAAACGCTGAGCTTGAACATCGCCTTGTGCTCCGGCGCCGAGGAATCCAGCCACGGATCTTCCAGAATGCCCGCTTCGTAGGAAATGTGTAGAAGGTTGCGGTCCATCGAGTATGGCTTCTTGGCGCTGGCTTCCACCGGGATCTTTTTATCCGCGCAATACTGGATCATTTCGGCCCGACCCGGAAATTGGCTGCGGAACGATTCATCCCGCCACGGAGCAATGATTTGCAACTCCGGTGCCAGGGCTGCCGCCGTTAATTCAAACCGAACCTGGTCGTTTCCTTTGCCGGTCGCACCGTGCGCAATATAATCCGCCTTCTCAATCCGGGCGATTTCCACCATTCGCTTGGCGATCAATGGCCGGGCGATGCTTGTTCCAAGGAAATACTGGTTCTCGTAAATCGCTCCCGCCTGCATCATCGGGAAAATGAAATCGGAAGCAAATTCCGCGCTCAGGTCATCAATGTAAAGTTTGGAAGCTCCCGTTTTCATCGCTTTTTTATCCAACCCTTTAAGTTCTTCCTCCTGCCCAATGTCAGCGCAAAACGCCACCATTTCCGCGTTATACTTTTCTTTGATCCAGGAAAGGAGAACAGAGGTGTCCAATCCACCGGAATAAGCTAAAACAATTTTCATATCAAAAGTGGTCGTGATAATCGGCCATCGGGCCAAATATAAAAGAAAAAAGGAAGAGCAAGTCCGCCCCCCGGGTCGATTCCTCAACGTTGTCGAATCTTCATCAAACGCTCGCCCGCTGCCAGGAGCGTTTCCTCTTTTTTGGCAAAGTGAAACCGAAGATAACGATTTTCGACCTCGCGGAAAAAACTGGATCCCGGAACGCCAGCAACACCGATCTCTTTGGTCATCCATTCCGCTGCTCCAGTGTCCGTCTTAAAACCGAGCGGCGAAATGTCGACCATGACGTAATATGCCCCCGCAGGTCGGGTGAACGAAAGTCCAACGCGTTCCAGGCATTGGATGAACACCGAGCGTTTGTTGTCGTAGCTGGCCAATAGCTCGTCATAATAACTATCAGGAAATTCCAGAGCCGTGACTGCGGCCTCCTGCAGTGGTGCCGCCGCTCCAACTGTTAGGAAATCATGAACTTTCCTGGCTTGCGCAATCACTGATGCCGATGCCATGACATAACCCAGCCGCCAGCCCGTGATGGAATAGGTTTTGGAAAGGGAGTTGCAGGTGATCGTCCGGTCCATCATCCCTGGAAGCGTTGCAAACGATATATGCTTGCCTGGCGCATAAACAATATGTTCGTAGGGCTCGTCCGTGATTACGTAAACATCGAACTCTTCCGCGAGCGCTGCTATTTCCTGCATCTCCTTCATCGTGAAAACTTTGCCAGTCGGATTGGATGGATTGCAAAGTATCAGCGCTTTCGGACGTTGCTCGAACGCCTTGCGAAGTTCTGCCAGCGAATAGGAAAAGTCTGGCGGTCTCAGCGGCACGAAGATCGGTTCAGCTCCTGCCAAAATCGCGTCTGCTCCGTAACTCTCGTAGAATGGAGAGAAGATAACCACTTTGTCGCCCGGATTGCACGCCGTCATCATCGCCACCATCATGGCCTCAGTGCCCCCGCAAGTAACCACCAGGTGTTGGTCGGGATCCACTGGGATTCCCGTGAAATGCGTGATTTTTTTGGCCAGTGCCTCTCGAAATCGTGGTGCCCCCCAGGTCACCGCATATTGGTGGTGCGGCCCGTCCGTCGCCTTGTGTAACGCCGCCAATAATTCCGACGGTGGATCGAAATCCGGGAACCCCTGGGAAAGGTTGATCGCGCTGTGACGATTCGCGAGGCGTGTCATTCCGCGAATCACCGACTCTGTAAATACCGATAATCGGGCTGCTGGTTGTGGCATTCGCGGCCGAATATAGAGAGATTCGGCATGGGAATAAACGATTTTTCTTAGCCTGAAGTTTGATCCTGTCTTGGTAGCCCCATTAAGGGACGATTGTCCCGTCTCTCATTCGGAGTTCCCTGCCAGCCATGCGTGCCAATTCCTGGTTGTGGGTCACCATGACTAAGGTAAGTCCGTCCGCGTTCAATTGCTTCAGCAGTTCCATCAGCTGCAATCCGGATTCCTGGTCGAGATTGCCTGTCGGCTCATCCGCCAGGACCACCTTCGGCGAGTGAATGAGCGCGCGAACGATGGCCACCCTTTGCATTTCCCCACCCGACAATTGATGGGGTTTGTGATGACTGCGATGCGTCAGGCCCACCCGGTCCAGCAGTTCCTGGATACGTTTTTCTTCGATGCGTGCGCCGAACAATTTCGGCAGTCGTATGTTTTCCAAAACATTCAATGAGGCTATCAACGCGAAGTGTTGAAAAATAAAGCCGAGAAACTGCCCTCGTACCCGTGTTCTTTCCTTGTCGCTCAACGTGGAAACGTCCAGTCCGTCGAGTTTTAATACCCCCGAATCTGGAGTGTCCATACAACCAAGCAAATTGAGCAGCGTCGACTTGCCGGAACCGGACGGTCCGGTCACGGCAACAAATTCGCCCTTCTTAATCTCCAGGTCCAGCGAACGCACAGCATGGATTTTTTCGGCCCCCCGTTTGTAAATCTTCGATAAATTAGAAGCCGAGATCATGATTGAAGTTCCTGCAAAAGCAGGGCAGGCGAAATTCTCGATCCCTTCCACGCAGGGAAAATACCGCTCAATGCCCCAAGCAGCACAGGAACCAATACTGCTGGAGCAATCAATAGCCAATGCCACCGGATCAAGGTGGTCGTCGGCGGATAGGATAAATTCATCTTCACCCAATTTTCGAGCAATGGGCTGCACATTGTAAAGAGCAAGGCTCCCACCACTGCCCCTGCAATGCAAAGCAGCAATGTAAACGAAACCAGGATGGAAAATATACGCGATCTTGACGCTCCCAGTGCCCTCATCAGCCCGATGTCCCGCATCCGCTCAAATGCAACTGCCGACGAGTTGGCCACGACTATCCCCATGGCGATCAGAAATGAAACCGCCGCGATGGAGTAAAGTAAAAATCGACTGGATCGAAGGATGCTGGAAATCGAGTGATACAAATGGGCCAGCGGTACCACATTCATGCTCATGCCTGCATCGCATCCGCGCAGTTTTCTCGTCGCTTCGTCCAACCCTAAAGGATCCCGGAGTTTTACCATCACATGAGTGATCTCCGCCGGATGATGGAATAACTTTTGAGTCCATGAAAGCGGCAGGTAAAGGAAACGATCATCGGCGCTCAATGTTTTATTAAGAATTCCTACCAGGGTGGCACTGGTGTTCTGAGTTCCAGGCACAGCGACTGTTTCCCCAAGCTTCCAACCGCGGTCGGCAACCACTTCGGAACCTGCCATGATCTCGTTGCTCTCCATCGGGAATCGTCCCGCGATCTGCCATCGCTTTTTAAACTGCAATAGGAGCGGTTCCACCCCTTCGATGATCTGGCGCTCGTTATTCGACGCGACGGATACCATTAAAACGGGGGCCGCCGCCTGGACCTCGGGAAAAGAAGAAACTTCCTTGAGGTAGCGCGAGGGGAGGTAGCAGGGCCACGCCGCACCATAGAGCGCCAAGGATGCGGAATCATAAGGGCAACCCTTTGGAACCAATAAAATCTGCGCCCCCATTTGTTCAGATTCCCGGCGGAGGTTTTCCGAGTATCCAAGCTCGAAGCTGAAAACAAAAAGCAAC
>JAQGOY010000005.1 GCA_028293375.1 Verrucomicrobiales bacterium
GGATTCCGGCCGTCCGCGGAAAGATTTTGGATCGAAATGGGTTTCCTTTTGCCGAAAACAAAGCGTCTTACAATATCAGCATTTACCTGGAAGAGCTCGGCGCTCAATTCAAAACGGAGTACGACTCCCGCTATGCAATAGCCACCGGCAAAAATAAGATTAAACCAAGTACATCAGTTTGGAATTCTGTTTCAGACTTGTGCGGAAAACTGCTGGGCCACAAGAAAGCCGACGTCATCACATTGACTAAAGAGGACAGGTCCGAATTGGAATGGGACAGCCGTTACGCAGTAGTAAGTAACATCGCTCAAAACGTCTCTGGAATATTGAAAGAAACGGTCACGATTGATCCAAAAAAGTTCAAGAGGCATTATGAAACTCGCCGCGTGCTACCAATGGCGATTGTCGAGAATCTAACCCCCGCTCAAATCGCTCGTTTTCAAGAGCAACCTTCGAGACCCCTCGGAACAGATATCGAACTTCAAGCGATACGTAATTATCCCTACGGAGACGCGGCTGCTCATTTGCTCGGCTACATTATTCACGATTCCAGTTCAGCGACCGATGAAGACTCCTTTTTTGATTACCGACTGGAAGACTATCGAGGCGTGGTGGGAATTGAAGGTTCTCACGACGGAGATTTGCGTGGTAAAGCAGGAGCAAAAGCGCTTCAAATCAACCACAAAGGATATCGGCAATCCGAGATGGTCTGGGAACAGTCGGAGCCTGGAAAAAATGTGGTGATGACCATCGACCGCAACATCCAACTGGCGGCAGAAGCGGCAATGCGTCGAGTGCCAACAATGAGGGGCCTCCCAGTGCGAGGCGCAGTCGTGGTGATGGATGTCAGGAATGGTGATGTCATTGCCATGGTGTCAGCGCCTGCTTACTCGCCGAGCGAATTTGCGGATGGGCTTACACCGGAAGAAGCGGCACGGCTAAGCGATGAAAAACAAAGACCTCAAGTAAATCGGGCTACTGCAGGAATTTATGCTTCGGGGTCGGTATTCAAGATTGTCACAGCACTGGCTGCGCTCGAGGCTGGAGTATTGGATCCCAATGAAATTTACGCCTCGCCTGGTATCTACCCCATTGGGCCAGGCATTCATGACCTCGCACCTCCAGGAAACTACGATTTTAGACTAGCATTTATTAAATCAAGCAACTGTTACTTCATTGAGTACGGGTTGAGGGCGAAATTCGAGAAGGTTATGGATATGGGAAACCGTTTGTTTCTGGGTGAGAAATGCGGAGTGCCACAGGATACCAGGGGTTTCTTCCCTAACCCGACATGGATTGAATCCGAACGTAAACAGGGACGCTATTGGAGTCGTGGCGACACCGCAAATCTTTGTATTGGGCAGGGCCAGATTGCTGTCACACCTATGCAGGTGGCAGTGATGATCAGCGCCGTGGCGAATGGCGGGAAAGTTTTTTACCCCAGACTGGTGCAACGCATCGAACCGCAGGATCCTCTCAAAAAAGAGGAGCAGACAGAGGAATTTCCAACACGTCTGCGCGGTGAGTTGGGAGTGCAAAAAAAGAACCTGGATATCGTCCGGGCAGCCATGAGGGATGACGTTGCTGACCCCGCTGGAAGCGGCAAGTTTGCGGTCTTGCCGGATTTTCAGATTTGCGGAAAAACTGGAACGGCGCAGGTGAAGCGTGGCAGAATCACGATCGATGACATCACCTGGTTTGCATCCTTCGGGCCGTACGAGAACCCAAGGTTTGCCGTCATCGTGATGGTGGAAAGCGGATCTTCCGGGGGTGGAACTTGTGGCCCAATCGCGCGGGATATTTACAAAGCGATTCAACTGCGGGAAAATCCTGTTCAACCGAAAAAGGAGGTTTTCGCCTTAACCCCATGAACCTTCAACCTTTACCAGCGCGGAAATACTCAAAGATTGAATGGACACTTCTGGGCAGTGTGTTGTGCCTGATGGTTGTTGGGCTGCTCTTTGTTTACAGTTCCACCTATAACAATGATGTTCTTCACAATCTTTACCTTAAACAATTGATTTGGTATTTCGTGGGGACCGTTGCCGCCTGTCTTTGCTGCCTGGTGGATTACCACGTTTTGGCGCGGTGGTCTTTCGTCTCTTATTGGTTTACGATTTTTTTACTTCTTACGGTCATGGTGGTGGGACAGACCGTTTTGGGAGCGAAGCGCTGGATCAACCTGGGACTGTTTAAACTCCAGCCGTCCGAGTTTGCAAAACTGGCATTTATCCTGGCCATGGGACACTTCCTCAGCAGGCCGGTGGATGAATTGAAACAACCCCGTAATTTCATTAAATCTATTGGGATGGTTGCCCTGCCCTTCCTGCTCATTCTTGTCGAGCCCGACCTTGGATCAGCCCTGGTCTTTTTACCCGTTGCGTTGATGATGTTTTTTGTTGGAGGTGTGCCTCGACGCTATCTTGTCCAGGTGGTGGCTCTCAGCGTCGGTTTAGTCAGCCTCGTCCTGGTCGATATTCTTTTCCTGCCGACGCGACTTCAATTTGTAAAATTGCATCGCTATCAGCAGGAACGGTTACTCACTTTTTTCGGTAAAGATTTTGCTCCGTCTGGTGCCTCAGAGGCGGAGAAACAGCAAATGCGCGTTCGACAAAGGGATAAATCCTACAATGTCGAACAAGCCTTGATATCCGTCGGGTCAGGAGGACTGACCGGGAAAGGGTGGCGCCAGGGTAAGCAAATTGCCCTCGGTTACCTCCCCAGGGCAGTGGCACACAACGACTTCATTTTCTCCGTCATTGCCGAGGAGGAAGGATTCGTTGGAAGCGTGATTGTCATCACGTTATACGCAATCGTCTTATTCTGCGGAATAAAGGTTGCAGGCGAAGCTCGCGATCGCCTTGGAAAGTTACTGGCCGTAGGAGTGGTTAGCCTCTTCTTCGGTCATATTTTCATAAATATCGGCATGAACATTCGCATTGTGCCTGTAACAGGAGTTCCACTGCCGCTACTAAGTTATGGCGGATCTTCGGTGATCTGTTCACTCGTCGCGATCGGCATTTTGCAAAACGTCTATATGTATCGAAGGGCCTACTAAAGTATGAGTGATAGAAATTTTTCGCGGCGCCGCCGCGGAGGCATGCGATTCCGGCCACCCGGCGGAATCCATCAGCATCAACAACCCCAAAAAAGTGACCGCGCTGCAACGGAAGCGCGTGCCGATGTCCTCGGTGAAAAAATTCAGGGGGAGCACGTTTACGATCCTCGTCACGAAAATGAAATCGAACGCGCAGAAAATATCGCGGCCGGCATTCCTGAAAAACAGGTTGATGTGGAACGACCAGTGCGCGACAGCGGACCGCCAGCAGAGAAGGTGGCAACAAAGCCTTACTCCCAAATTCCAGTTGCCGAGGTAGCTCCCCAGGGATTGATGGAAACAATCAAGGCTGCTGCCACCAAAGTCCTCAAGAAGGTTCA
>JAQGOY010000037.1 GCA_028293375.1 Verrucomicrobiales bacterium
CCACTCACCGAACATTGAAGCATTTGCTAAAAGAACTGGGATTCGGACCATTCGACCTGCTTTTCCAGCCGTTACCTGCACTGCTCAATCAGATTACGTCACAGGAAAAACTGCGTCCGGCCATGGAATTGTGTCCAACGGGTGGTATAACCATGAATTGGCGGAAGTGCAGTTTTGGAAACAGTCGAATCACGTTGTCCAGGCTCCAAAGATTTGGGACGAGCTGAAGGCAAGAAACCCCGGATTTACCTGCGCGAAGGTTTTTTGGTGGTACAACATGTATGCGAGCGTGGATTACTCCATCACGCCACGACCGATGTACCCGGCCGACGGACGCAAATTCTTTGACGTGTATGCGAACCCGTTCTCGATTAGAACGGAGATCAAAAAAGAGCTGGGCGAATTTCCGTTCCCAGGATTCTGGGGACCTGCGGCGGGTGTCAAGAGTCCGCAGGGGCCTCGCGACTCCGCTTCGAGGTGGATCGCAGAATCTGCCAAGTGGATTGAGAATAAATATCAACCCACATTATCATTAGTTTACATTCCACATTTGGATTATAACTTCCAAAGATTCGGGCCAAACGACGAAAGAGTCACGCGAGATATTGAACAGGTGGACGCCATTGTTGGAGACCTGTTGACTTTTTTTGAGGGCCGGGGAATTAAGCCAATCCTGTTATCCGAATATGGAATAACACCGGTGAACCAGGCGATTCATATCAACCGCATTTTGCGGGAGCAAGGGTGGCTAACGATCAAGGAAGAACTTGGACTTGAGCTTTTGGACGCCGGGGCAAGCGAGGCGTTCGCAGTGGCAGACCACCAGGTGGCTCATATATATGTAAAAAATGAAGGACTCCGATCAGCGGTACAAAAAGTTCTGGAAAGAGTCCCGGGAATCGACGCTGTTTTTGGATACGAAGAGAAGGCGGCGTATGGAATAGTCCATGAACGGGCGGGCGACCTCATTGCCGTGGCAAAAGAGAATGCATGGTTCACCTATTATTATTGGAACGATGACTCCAAAGCACCCGATTTTGCACGATGCGTGGATATCCATCGCAAGCCGGGTTACGACCCCGTGGAATTATTCCTGGATCCGGCTATTCCGCTGGTGAAGGCGAAAATAGCATTTTGTTTGCTGAAGAAAAAACTGGGGTTTCGAATGTTGATGGATGTCATACCGCTTGATGCCTCGCTGGTTAAGGGATCACACGGATGCCGGCCCAGCGATCAAAAAGACTGGCCAATACTTATCTGCGACCAGCCGGGAGCAACGCTGGAATCGACTGAGGTTTATAATGTGATCCGAGCGGCAGTGCTCAACGGCGAATAACTAAAATTGCCTGAGCTCGCCAAGAGCGCAAATTTCGCAGAGGCCAGAATCGCCCCAATAATTTCTGCCACTGAACGATAGAGTGTAGAGGAACGGGTGACTTAGAGGTTTTGAGGACCAGGAAAGTGTCATGGATATCCATTCAACTTGTAAGAGTTGGACGAAGGGGGCGGTGTTTGTTACAAGAGGGGATGAATATTCAGGTGGCCGTGTTGTGCGATGCCGCGACAGATTACCAGGGCAAGTTAAACCTTTTGGGCACTTTTGACACGATCTATACTTCGCGGTTGCCAGCGATTCATCCCCAGTGTTCGGTGGCCTTGCGGGTAGTTTTCCAAAAAATCGAGGAAGGGGCGCACAAGCTGAAGATGAACTTCGTGGATGAGGACGGCAAATTAGTGATGCCAAGCCTGGATGTGCCAGTGGAGGTAACATTACCTGAAAGTGAACAGTTCCTCTCCAAGAATTTCATAGTAAATATCCAACAACTAAAATTTGATAAAATTGGTGTTTATTCCATTGACATTGCAGTGGATGGGCGACAGGAGACGAGTATTCCATTAAGCGTTAAATTAACAGGTAAACAAGAACCAAGCCCCGCAGGCAAATGACCTTCAAAAATCTTCCCGTAAAGTCGCCAGCAGCAGTCCTGCTCCAGAGGAGCCTGGAGAAAGGCCGCGTTGGACATGGGTATCTTTTCCAGGGGAGCCGCCTGGAAGAACTGGCACAGATTGCAGGCATATTTGCAAAGACGTTGAATTGCCAGCAACCGGTGACGGGAGAGAGCGGAAAGGCAATCGACTGCTGCGACAAATGCTCCAGTTGCCTGCGGATAGAGAGTTTGAACCACCCTGATGTGATGTGGATACGGCCGGAAATGAAGTCGCGAATCATTTCAGTGGATCAAATCCGGAACATGATGCAGACGCTGAACCTCAAGCCGACTGAAGCGTCCTACAAAGTGGGGATCATTGCAGCTGCGGACCGAATGCAGGCTATAGCCTCGAATGCTTTTCTCAAAACGCTTGAAGAACCCCCCGCGAGGTCGATTTTGATCCTGCTCAGCACAGAACCTCAAAGACTTCTCGACACGATTCTTTCGCGCTGCCTGAGGCTAAGTTTTTCCGACTTGTCCGCCGAACAGGTAGAGGCACCGCAATGGCTTCATGAATTCGCCGCAGTGGCAGCCGAAAACAAAGCAGGAATCCTAAGCCGCTATGCCATGTTGGGCAAATTGGCGTCTCAACTGAGCAATGCCAAAACTGGGATTAAAAAAGATCTGACCGCCAAGTCACCGCTCAAGCAGTACACGGATGTGGATGCAAAAGTCCGGGATCAATGGGAGGAAGAACTGGACGCAGCCATCGAAGCAGAATACCGCAGAGTGCGATCAGTCATGATCGACGAATTGGAATGGTGGATGCGGGATGTATGGATGTCGACCCTGGCTTACCCGGAATTTCGCTATCGTGATCTCCAGGAGCACGCGGCAAAGGTCAGCGCAAGAATCAAATCTTCGGATGCTCTGCAAAACATAGAAGTGCTGGAAGCGACACAAAGGCGATTGTTTACCAATGTGCAGGAATCACTGGCGCTGGAGGTTGGGCTTCTGAACTTAAAGTTGGGATGAACTCTTCGACTCCTGCAAAAGAGAGAAAGGCGGCAAACGTGCTGACCGTTCTCCTTGGACTCTTTTTGGGCCTGTCGCTCTGCAAGTTCGGAAATCCAGTGATTTTGGATCGAATGGTGGAAACGCCCTCGACACTGGCAGGGTGGCTTACCGGATCGTGGCCGGTGCATTTAGGATTTTTCATCGGGACCTTCCTTTGCCTGGTTGCGCTGCTTCTACGTATTCGAGGATTGCAGAAGGTCGCTCCAGCTTCCTTCCTTCTCCTGGGGTGGCTGGGATGGACGGGTGTTTCGATGGCTATGAGCGCTTATCCAGAGTTAAGCCGGATTACTTTTGTCCATTTCGCAATGGTGACACTTTGTTTCTTCACGGGATTCGTGTGGTTAAGCCAACAAACGCGTCCTGGCCTGCTTCTATGCGGTCTGGGGGCAGGATTTGAGGTCATGATTTCTTCTGGCTGGGATCAACACTTCGGAGGCCTGGAGGCAACCAGGAGGTATTTTGAAATCTATTTGAAACCGACGATGAAGGATGTCCCCACCGATTTTTTGGCAAAAATGGAAACCAACCGTATTTTTGGGACGCTTTTCTATCCCAATTCATTTGCAGGAGCAATTCTCCTACTCCTGCCAGCGCTGATCTGGATGACGTGGAAATTTGGAGCGCGTTTCAACCGAACGGTTCAAGCGACCCTGGTCACGGTGATTGGAGGTCCGGCTTTGCTGTGCTTATACTGGAGCGGTTCAAAGGCAGGTTGGTTGATCCTGCTGGGGATGGCGGTAGTGCTGGCGATTCACCTTCGAATTTCGCCACGGACAAAACGAATGTTGTTGGCGGTGGTTTTGGTCGCCGGTCTTTCGGGATTTGTAGTAAAAAACTTGAAATTCCTGCAGAAGGGAGCGACCAGCGTGACAGCGCGGAGTGTTTATTGGAAGGCAGCGGTTGAAATCGCTTTTAAACATCCCCTGTTGGGAACCGGGCCTGGTACATTCAGCAAACCGTATTCGACCATCAAGCCACCTGGGGCCGAAATGGCGAGACTGGTGCATAATGACTACCTTGAGCAGGCGAGCGATTCAGGTTGGGCAGCGTTTTTGCTTTTTACGAGTTTTGTGGCGATCAGTTTACGACGTTGTTACAAGGGTATTGCCGAGGATCCTTTCAGTCTGGAAGGGTTTCTTTTGCTGGGGCTGGGGGGGTGGTTCGCGCATTGTGCGGTTGACTTCCACCTCTACATCCCGGCACTGGCGTGGCCAGCTTTCCTGATTCTGGGATTCTTATGGGGAAAGGAATCGACAAGAATTGCAGGCAACTTTAAGGTTCAAGCGAAATGAAAGTCCTGTTTCTGAACGGTCCAAACCTGAATTTGCTCGGAACAAGAGAGCCGGGCGTTTACGGAAAAACCACGTTGGCGGACATCGAGGTTATGGTGAAAGAACAGGCTTCAGCCAGTGGGGTGGAAGTAGAGTTTCTTCAGAGCAACTCTGAAGGCGAGTTGGTTTCGTTTATTCATGGCGCACGCGGAAAGGCCAACTGCATTGTCTTTAACGCGGGGGCTTACACGCATACGAGCATCGCGTTGAGGGACGCGATCAGCGGGACAGGAATTCCGACGATTGAGATACATCTTTCCAACATCCACGCGAGAGAAGAATTCCGGCATAAATCGATGATCGCAGCAGTATGCGTGGGACAAATCGCAGGATTTGGGGTGAGCTCGTATTTATTGGGCCTCCAGGCAGCAATTAACGTTAACGGGAAATAATAACAATTCTTTCTCTGTAAAAAGAGAACAGAATCTTCAAAATCTTTGGTTCCTTTTTTAGTTCTTGACGCACTTTTTTTCGGCCTTTAAGGTTTCGGCAACTTGGAAGCCTTGTAAAGCAGCGTCGGAAAACGACTCTGCTTTTTTGCTTCTAACCGGTGCCTTAACAATATGATTTTTGGGTGTGAAATTTTAACCAGGAGTGGATGTGGATCTAAAGGATATTAAGGCCATAATCGATCTGATGAAAAAGAACTCGATCTCGGAATTCGAGTTGGAGCGGCAGGAGTTTAAAATCAAACTAAAGCGGGGTCCGGGGGGAGCAGTTTCCTACGATGACACGCCAGTGACCTATGCTTTACCGCCATCACAGGGTGCCAGTTTAACTGGACCAAACGGAGGTGGCGGACCGGCCGGAACAACTTCCATCCCGGGCCAGGAAATAAAATCACCCATGATTGGGACATTTTACAGGGCACCTTCACCGGAAGCGGCGAATTATATCGAGGTGGGAAGCGAAGTAGGACCGGATACGGTCGTATGTATTATTGAAGCCATGAAAGTAATGAATGAGATCAAAGCAGAAATGCGCGGAATTATTACCCATGTGCTTGTCGATAACGCTAAACCCGTTGAATTTGGCCAGCCTTTATTTAAAATCCGTGCGGTTTAACGGGCGGTAACTCCTTTCGAGACCTTACTCTCATCATGTTTGAAAAGATCCTTGTAGCGAACCGGGGCGAAATTGCTGTCCGGATCATTCGTGCCTGCAAAGAGCTCAATATTCGAACGGTAGCCGTTTACTCCGAGATTGATGCCAACTCCATGCACGTACAATTGGCAGATGAAGCCATTTGCATTGGCAAAGCTGCATCCAGCGAAAGCTACCTGCGAATAGACCGCATCATTTCAGCGGCGGAGATCGCGGACGTGGACGCCATTCACCCCGGGTATGGATTCCTTTCTGAAAACGCCCATTTCGCAGATGTGTGCGAAAGCTGCAACATCCGGTTCATCGGGCCTCGTTCCCGGGCCATGAACGCGATGGAAGACAAGGCAATAAGCCGAGAACTTGCGAAAAAGGCAGGAGTACCGGTTCCTCCGGGCTCAGATGGAGTCGTTGACAATGAGCAGGATGCATTGGCGACGTCGAAGAAAATCGGATATCCGGTAATGATCAAGGCGGTCGCGGGTGGAGGAGGGCGCGGCATGCGTGTAGCCCACAACGATATTTCCCTGATTAAAGGTTACCATACGGCCCGTAATGAAGCCGAAAAAGCTTTTGGAAACTCCGGGGTATACATCGAAAAATACATTGAAAACCCCCATCACATCGAATTTCAAATCCTGGGGGATAACAGGGGGAACATCATCCATTTGGGTGAGCGTGACTGCTCCATTCAACGACGGAATCAAAAGGTCGTGGAAGAAACACCTTCTCCACTGATTGAGAACAAATTTAAGGATCTCCGAAAAAAAATGGGTAAAGCGGCGGTGCGCATAGCGGAGACGGCTCACTATACGAATGCCGGCACGGTTGAATTCATCGTGGACGACAATGGGAATTTCTATTTTCTGGAAATGAACAAGCGGATCCAGGTGGAGCACCCCATTACCGAAGAAGTGACGGGGATCGACCTGGTAAAGCAGCAGATCATGATTGCAATGGGAGAACCTTTACGCATCTCACAAAGCGATGTGACGTTCAAAGGCCACGCCATAGAATGCCGGATTAATGCCGAGGACCCTTTTGACGATTTCCGCCCCTGCCCTGGCCGAATTGAAATGTATTATTCTCCCGGAGGGAGAGGGGTGCGTGTGGATAGCCATGTTTATGCGGGTTACACAATTCCTCCGACCTATGACTCGATGATTGGAAAATTGATCACGACAGGGAAGGATCGCCGCGAGGCAATGGATGTCATGTCCCGAGCTCTGGGTGAGTACATGATCACGGGAATCAAGACGACCATCGCCTTTGAGCAGGCGATCATGCAGGACCCGAATTTCCGCCGGGGAGTATATTCGACAAATTTCATCGAGAATTTGATGAACGGAGCACGGCGCGAACTGATTGATCCGGACCTATGAGGCCGCTGTCGGAGTGCCGACTATATACCTTTCTTGATTCGGGATACATAGCACCCGGGGATTTCGCAAAAACAGCCCATGCACTTTGCCAGGGTGGGTCAGACCTCATTCAGTTGAGACTGAAAGGATTTCCTCTTTCCGAGGCAAGGCGCGTGGCGAATGAGATTGCACCGATCCTGCGGGATTACGGAACAGGATTGGTGATCAATGACCACCTGGAGCTGGCGCAGGAGATGGATGCAGATTTTGTTCACCTGGGACAGGAGGATTTCTTTGATGCTGGCTTTCAGTCGGTATCCGAGTTACGAGGGCCTGGCAAACTTAAGGCCGGCCTGAGCACACACGGAGTCTCGCAGGCTGAGCGCGCGGTCAAGGCGGGGGCAGATTACGTGGCGATTGGGCCGATTTATTCGACCCCAACGAAACCGACAGCTGCGGCGGTGACGCTGCAATATGTGCGGTGGGCGGCGCAGAACATTAGTATCCCCTGGTTTTCAATTGGTGGAATCCAATTACAAAACCTGGATGAAGTGCTGGCTAGCGGAGCGCGAAGAATCTGTGTGGTATCGGCCATTCTGAAAGCGCCTGACATTGCGGATGCTTGCCATGAATTCAAGAAGAGAATAATTTCCGCAGAACATTAAACGAACATGAGCTTATTAATTGTCGGATCGACGGCACTGGATTCCATTAAAACACCCAACGCTGAAAATCCCAGGCTACTGGGAGGATCGGCCAGTCACGCTGCAGTGGCGGCGAGCTTTTTTACGCCGGTGAACCTGGTGGGCATCGTGGGCGAAGATTTTCCGAAGAAATACGTGGCGCTTTACCGCAAGCACGGAATCAACCTGGACGGCCTGCAAAATGTTCCCGGGAAGACATTCCATTGGTCAGGGGAGTATGAAGTAAACATGAACAACCGCCGGACGCTTGCGACCGAACTGGGAGTCTTTGAAACGTTCAACCCGACGCTTCCCGAGGCTTATAGACGCACGCCCTATGTCTTGCTGGCGAATATAGCCCCTTCCCTCCAGCATCATGTGCTGGATCAAATGAAGAAGCCGAAATTTGTGGTGGCCGACACCATGGACCTGTGGTTGAACATCGCTCTTCAGGATTTGCTAAAACTTTTGAAAAGAGTCGATGCGTTTGTACTAAACGACAGTGAAGCGCGACAATTAACGGACCAGGACAACGTGATGGTCGCGTTGAAACAGATTCACAAGATGGGTCCCAAGTATGTGATCGTGAAAAAAGGCGAGCACGGGGCGATCCTTTCCGGACCGAACGGAATATTTGTGGCTCCTGCGTTTCCTCTTGAAAAAGTGATGGACCCGACCGGAGCTGGAGATTCTTTCGTGGGAGGAATGATTGGTTACATTGCCTCGCAAAAGGGAACGGTAGATTCGAAAATTCGACGGGCGATGGTTCACGGCAGCGTGGTGGCTTCATTTTGCTGTGAAGGTTTTGGATTGCAACAAACCACGAGGGTCACGTCGGCCAAAATTGCGCAACGGGTGAAAACGCTGGAAAAACTGGTCCGATTCTAGGGCTAGTGCGGCAAGAATTCGCAAGGAGTTTTGCTATATCTGGAAGTCTACTGTTCCAGCCCTGCGATCTTTCTTCGACATGATCTTGACGTTGATATCCTCATTGATGACGAGGGAATTAGCGACGACGCTGGACATGAGGAAAACGTTGCCGCCAATAGTGCTTCCCGCGCCGATCACGGTTTCACCGCCCAGTATGGTAGCCCCTGGATAGATGGTTACATCATCCTCAATGGTAGGATGGCGCTTTTGACCGCGCAGTTCTTGGCCGCCGGAGGTGGAACGGGCACCCAATGTTACTCCATGGTACATTTTGACATTTTTGCCGATGATGCAAGTCTCGCCGATGACGGTTCCGGTGCAGTGATCGACGAAAAAATGAGAGCCAATGACTGCGCCCGGGTGTATATCCATTCCGCTCCGGCTGTGGGCCCACTCGGTCATCATGCGGGGGATGAAGGCAACACCATCCGTGTAGAGCAAGTGGGCCATGCGCTGAACGGCAATAGCCTCAATAAAGGGATAAGAAACGATGACTTCCTCCTTGTTTATGGCGGCGGGATCACCCTGGAAAGCAGCCTCGGCATCAGTTTGCAAGAGTTCGCGAACTTCGGGCAGCCTGGCGAGAAAGTCGGCCGTGATTTGGTGGGCGCATTTCCTGGGATCAGCGGTGCCAGACCTGGCACAAACGGAGTGTAAAAGACTTTTATAGACCTCGTCTTCGAGCCGTCCAAAAACCGAATCAAGAAGTGTAGCGGTTTCGACCTTTAACTCGGAAGAGTGAATGGGTTGCTCATTAAAGAAGCCTGGGAAAAGCAGGAAAAGAAGATCAACGGTTATGGAACTTATGGCATTTTTTGAGGGTAGGTTCTTACCATCCAAGTGGTTGATGCCGCCCACCTTGGCGTAGGACGCCATTAATTTTTCGGTAATCTGAGTAACCATCATCTGCACGGCCGGAGTATTCCGCAGGGCAGGAAGAAACGCAAGTCGTGCAATGAAAGGGCCGGAGTCAATAAAATCGAGACCGGCCACAAGAAGAACAGGTCAAGAGGGACTATTTTGGAGATTCCGTCTTGTCAGCTGGTTTTTCGGCGGGCGTTTCTGTCGTCTTATCCCCGGCCTTGGCGGCCTTTTTATCGGCTTTCTTGACGACGGCCATTAAGCTTTTGTACTTTGCGGCATCTTCAGAAGTCATCTTCTTGATTTCATCCTTGTCCATTTTGCCATCCTTGTTGGTATCATATTTGGCAACAAGGTCTTTGACGGTTGTCTTTTGTTCTTCGGTGAGAACACCCTTTTTCGCATCAGTTTTCTTTGCGGATTTAGCAGCGTGGATGTCGGCGATTCCCAAAAAACAGAGGCCCAAAGTAATGCAGAGTAATTTTTTCATATTTTTGTCAAGGGCTGGAGTTTCGAATCAACCCTGTATGTTGACTTAGACGTGAGGAATTAGAAAAAGTTACAGAGACTGATCCGCAAGGGACGAACAGACAGGCTATTTTAAAAGCAGAATGTTCAGAAGTTTGTCGGCCACCAATCGGGAAGAGATAGCCTGCATGCAACGGAAATCGATGGGGCAAACTTTGAGAAAGCAAGGAGAGCACGGGACGTCCGCTTTTAAAATTCCTTCTTTCACTGGAGGCCATCCGGGCCCGGTTAATTCGGGAGACGTGCTCCCGAACGGGACAACGATGGGAGTACCTACAGCTGACGCCAGGTGCATGGGTCCGGTATCATTGGTCAGAACGGCATCACAAACTTTTAAACCGGCACAGAGCTCGACCAGGGATGTTCTCCCAGAAAGGTCGGTTAGAGAGGATGAAGGAAACTGCGCTTTGATCATTTGACAGGTGTCGATGTCCCCGCTTCCACCGAAAAGCAGCCAGTGAACATCAACACCCAGATCGACATATTTCATGGCCTCGATGAACTTTTCCCGTGGCCACCTTTTAGCGGGACCATATTCGGCACCCGGATTAACACCGACGAACCGGGCATTTTTCTCAAGACCAAATTTTTCTCGAAACTCGAAAACGCTTTTCCCCAAAATGTTAAGCCTTGGTGGAGCAGGTTCTGAATCACACCCCAAAAAGGCAACCAGTTGGAGGTAATGGTGGATTTGGTGGGCTGAAAAAGGAATATGCTGTCGACTGTAAAGCGGATTCGAAATCAGCTCTTTTATTTCTGCACGTGAGCGCTTTCGCATGGCAATTTCTTTGCCGTAGGGCGGAACTTTGGAAGTTAGAAAAAGGGAACGCCAGCGACGCGAGTAGCCAATTCGCTTTGGAACCCCGCCAAGGAAAAGTTCCAAGGCTGACCGTGGGGAATTGGGAAAAATGATACCGAGTTCCAATGAGGCTTTTCGCAACCTTCCAGCGACGGTGAACAATCCTTCAGAAGGATCGAACGAAAGGACATTTGAGACAGAGGAAGATAGAGAATAGAGAGAGCTCAGCTTGGAAGGAGCGAGGACGGTGACGACAGAGTCAGGAAATTTTTCTTTTAGTCGTGTAATGGCGGGTAGGGTCATCACCGCATCCCCCAGCCAATTCACCCCGCGAATGAGAATCTGTTTCTCTTTCACACCTTTGGAAGTTCGAGTGCTTTTTTTTGTTTCAGCCATTTCCAGCGGTTATGAACCCAGAACCAATTTGCAGGATCCCGGCGGATGGCTTTTTCGAATGAGCGGTTCACATCAAGCATTATGTCCAGGGTAGAGCGCGGTTTGCCGTCCAGAGAGGTGGAAATTTCATCGCCCACCTCCACCGACCACCTGGCGAGGGAAGTCCTGAAACAAAAGCAGGTGTAGAGGGGAGTATTGTAGCGTAAAGCGAAAACTGCCGGGGCGGCGCTGGTGGAACATTCGTGACCAAAAAAGGGAAGATGCAATCCCTTGTCGCCGGCATGCTGGTCGGCAAATAAACCGAGAAGGATGCCCTGGCTGCTCATAACCTCCTTGAGCGCGGAGGCCTGGGACCTGCGCTCAAAAACCATGGCTCCGCTTTTTGTCCGGAGGTCGAGAAGCAGCTGATTTAACTTCGGCTGACGCAGTCCGCGATAAGTGGTGGCGATCTTGTACTCCGGAGTATGAATGTTGCACCTGCCGAGCACTTCAAAATTTCCAAAATGGCCGACGGCAAAAACAATGTTGGGATAATAAGGTAAACCCGGCTGATAAAATTTCTCCACGCCAGAGACTTTGACCACGCTTTCGATTTTACTGGCGGGAATGGCGGCAGTTTTCACGGCAGAAGCAAAACTTTCACCAATCCGCTTGAAATTTTCCCTGGCGATCGACTTGATTTCCCCGGCAGTTTTCTCGCTTCCAAAACAGAGGGTGAGATTGTCGATGGTGACGTTACGGTGTCTCCGATCGAGATGGAATGCGGCGCCACCCCCGCAACGGCCAAGAAAACCCACCCATCTCAAGGGAAGGCATTGGAGGAAGAAAAGGAACGATTTAATGATCCAATAAAAAATAATTTCCATTTAGCGAAAACAAATTTTCCTGACGCAATCATGAAAGTCGTCAGCTCCTTTTAGAATTTTAATTTCAACGCGCACGAAATAAATCGGAAGATCGCGGCGGTCAATTTTGGGAAATCGGACCGCGTCCTTTTGAGTGGTGATGATGATCTGGGCCTGCCGTTTTTTGCTGCGGTTAATGGCGTTCAGGGTTTCCTGTTGAGTAAACCGATGATGGTCAGCAAATCGCTTGGAATAGACGAGTTCTCCGCCTAGTTTGATCAGGCTTTGTTCGAAACTTTCAGGCTGAGCAATACCACTGAATGAGGCAATTTTTTTACCCTGCAACAAATCCAGTCCCTTTCGTTCGCCGGTAAAAACATCCTCGAAATACAAAGGATGGTGGACGCACTCTATCACACCGGCGGTAGGATTGTGTTGAGTGATCCTGCGCCGCAGGCCTTCGGTTTGGCCATCGCTCTTGGTAATGAAAATGGTATGCGCGCGGGAAAGGTGGCTGGGAGGTTCACGCAGCGTACCGCGAGGCAAAAGGTGTTCGTTGCCAAACGGTTGCTGACAATCAATTAAAACGATGTCGAGCCTTCGGCCACGGAGTTTCCAATATTGAAAACCGTCATCGAGAAGAAGAGTGTCACAACCGAATTTTTCGATGGCGTAGCGACCCGCTTTGACGCGGTCCTTATCGACCAGAACAATGACATCCTTGAGATTCGAGGCGAGCATGTAAGGTTCGTCACCTGCGGTCTCGCTATCGAGGAGAAGAGATTTTCCGTCTGAAACGACCCTGGGAGGAGTGCTGTCTTCGCGAAAGAGCAATCGATTGAGCAAACGATGAGATATAGGAGGGGGCTTGGAACGATACCCCCGAGACAGAATGGCAACAGTGCGGCCCTGGTCCTGAAGTTCCCGAGCGAATTTTTCAACCACGGGAGTTTTTCCGGTGCCGCCGACGGTCAGGTTACCGATGGCGATAACTTGAACGCCAAGGGTCGAATCCCGAAGAATACGGACGTTGTAGAGAAATCGACGGATTTTGATGGCGACGGTAAAGACTTTAGAGAGGAGAAATAATACGGAACGGAGGATGACGGCGCGCTTACCCTTCCGTTCCTCAAGAATAACCTCGAGAACAAAGGTCTCGGTGGCTTCAGTCCAGGCTCGGAATTGCTCGCGCATCTTTGGTCACTTTGCCAAGGTCAAATCCATAGGGCAAGAGGCCCTTCAGGTATTTTTGGAAAGCTCGCAGATTCAGAAAAAGCGAGGATCTGCGGTCACGTGGCAGCTACTTCGGAGGGGCCTTTTCCACCGTTGACAAGGAATAATACAGCCATGCGAACGGCGAGGCCATTGGTGACCTGTTCAAGAATAACTGAGCGGCTGCCGTCTGCGACGTCACTGTCGATTTCCACGCCGCGATTAATAGGACCTGGATGCATGATCAACACGTCGGGTTTGGTGCGTTCCATGCGAGCTTTGGTGAGACCGAAAAGACTGCTGTACTCCGCGAGGCTTGGGAACATGGTTTTTCGCTGTCTTTCGTGCTGGATGCGCAACAGATTAATGATATCCGCATCACGAATGGCTTCTTCAACATTATAAGTGACGCGGCAATTCATTTTTTCAAATTCGCGGGGGACAAGGGTGGGCGGTCCGCAGAGCGTGACCTTCGCGCCCAATTTGGTAAGAGCCCAAATGTTGGATCGGGCAACGCGGCTATAAAGAATATCTCCAAGGATAGTAACATTAAGGCCGTCAATACGGCCTTTTCTTTCTCGAATGGTAAAAGTATCCAGCAATGCCTGGGTGGGATGTTCGTGAGCTCCATCGCCAGCGTTGATCACGCTGGCATTTAAAAATCTGGAAAGAAAATGAGGAGCGCCTGTAGCGCTATGGCGGATGATAATGATATCGGCATTGAGTGCCTCGAGGTTTCGAGCGGTGTCCTTAAGTGTTTCACCCTTTTTCAGCGAAGATGCTTCTGCACTAAAATTAACAACGTCCGCAGTAAGCCGCTGCGCGGCTAATTCGAAACTGATGCGGGTGCGAGTGGAAGGTTCGACGAAGAGATTGACGACGGTTTTACCACGCAAGGCGGGAACCTTTTTAATCGCCCGTTCCCCGACGGCTTTAAAGGCGCGGGCCGTGTCAAGCACCGTCAACAGTTCTGCGGGACTCAGCGATTCGATATCGAGCAGATGTTTTCGTTTCCAGGGCATGCTATTTCGGAGTGGACGGTTTGAGAAGAGTGACTTCATCTTTCCCATCCAGTTCGGCCAATCTGACCATAATGCGTTCTTCGAGGGAAGTAGGGACCGATTTGCCAACAAAATCAGCTTTGATAGGTAATTCGCGATGACCCCGGTCAACCAGTACGGCGAGTTGGATTCGCCTTGGCCTGCCCAAGTCAGACAAGGAATCCATGGCTGCCCGCGTGGTTCTGCCACTAAACAAAACATCATCGACAAGGATCACGGTTTTGCCGGTAACATCGAAAGGAATCAAGGTGGGATGGATTTCCATGGTGGCCCGTTTGCCAATGTCATCGCGATGCATATTGATATCGAGAGAACCGACGGGTGTAGGATGCTGCCAAATGGACTCCATGAGATGGGCAATTCTGCGGGCGAGATGAACGCCACCGCGCTGAATGCCTATGAAGACGACATTGGTGCCATTCTCGTTGCGTTCGGCGATTTCATGCGCGATGCGAGCGAGGACACGCTTCAAGGCAGTAGCATTTAAAAGCAAGGTTTCCGAAGCCATAAAAAAAGCGAACTGGATTCGACCAATTCGCGGGGCGAATGAAAAGCAAGAAAGCTCAGTTGCAATTGTTCTGGCGGGATTTGCGCCAGTTGGTGCGGTGCTTGACGATCCAATCGGTCAAGGCGCGTTCGAAGCCAATATCGCGACCGATCTTTTCAGATTCGATCCATTTGTGTTTCAGGATTTCTTCCCTCTCCGCAAGATATTCCCGGTAGAGAGAGGAATTCTTAACCAGGTCGCTTCCACCACTTGTATCCGAAGCATTAATCAAAGACATAGACGCTCTTCTAAAGGAAATGTTTCGTGATAGTAACATAAGCGTCAAAAATTAGGCAAATAAAACTGATTCAATCTAATCCGAGTTGTTTGCGACCAATTTCACTGATTTTACTCTGGTGCCAAGGAGGATCCCACACGAGCTCCACGTTGGCTTCTTCTGCTGACTCGATGGCAAGGATCTTATCCTGGATGTCAGCGGCGATCTGACCGCCCATGTGACAACCGGGCGAGGTTAAAGTCATCTTGACGGTAACACAACTCCCGTCTTTCACCTCAACATCATAAATCAAACCGAGGTCGACAATGTTAAGAGGTATTTCGGGATCAAAACACTGCTTCAGACGCGACCAAACTTCGTCCTTTAACAGATCACTCGGTTGAGTGATTGCCTGTGCAGGAATGGAGTTCATTAGGGCAACTTACTTTATCCGAGCTTTTGACGCAAGTATTGAGCAATTCGAATGAAACACTGACCGGCAGCACCCTCGGGGTCCGAAATCGTGACCGGAATGCCACTGTCCCCTCCTTCCCTTATAGCGGTGAAAAGCGGAATCTCGCCCAGGAATGGAATACCCGTGCGATCACATTCCTTTCGACCTCCGCCGTGGCCAAAGATTTCGACTCGTTCGCCATTTGGGGTGGTGAAGTAACTCATGTTTTCGATAATGCCCAAGATGGGCACGTTGACCTTTTCAAACATGGCGATGCCTTTGCGGACGACGCCCAAAGAAGCCTCCTGAGGAGTGGTCACTATAACACCGCCATCCAATGGAACTGTCTGGCAGAGAGAGAGTTGCGCATCGCCTGTGCCGGGAGGAAGATCGACCAATAGGTAGTCCAATTCACCCCAATCAACAACCAGCAGGAATTGCTGGATAGTTTTCATGATCATGGGACCTCTCCAAATGACAGGAGTATCACCTTCCAATAGAAAACCCATGCTCATCAGCCGGATTCCATACTTGTGAGGTGGAATCATGCGTTCATCGCTGGAAAGTGTCGGTTTTTCGTTGATCCCCATCATCAAAGGGATGCTGGGCCCATAGATATCACAATCCAGAAGGCCTACTTTTGCGCCGACATGACGAAGAGCGCAGGCAAGGTTTACCGAAGCGGTAGATTTACCAACCCCCCCTTTGCCACTGGCGACTGCAACGATGCGTCGTATCCCAGATGGCTTGGATTGCTGTCCAGCTGCAGGGGCGGCGGGCGCAGTGGAAAGCTGAATTTGAATGGTGGCGTTCTCAATTCCGGCATTCTTTAGGGCCTTCTCACTTTCAGCCTGAATTTGCTGCACGATCTGGGCATTCCCTGAAGTGAGCAGCATTTGAATCACTGGCCCTGAAGCTGAAGGCGCAATACCTTTGATTAATCCAAAAGAAACGATGTCCCTGGAATAGCCAGGATACTTGACGGAGCGGAGTGCTTCTAAAATCTGGTCGTTAGTCATGTCAATGCGCAGCTTTGCCAGAGATATGGGCGGCATGATCGCTAAAAGATTTTCCCCGGCCGGTTGGCTTGATTACGGAATCGATGACCCCCCGCTGAAATTCGTCCCACATGGGGGACATGCCCCTTAAGCGATCGGCGATTTTCACGAAAGTCTCGACAACATAATCGACCTCTTCGGCGGTATTATCTTTCCCCAACGACATGATAATATTTCCCTGGGCGAGAGCGTGATCGAGGCCAATGGCAGCGAGGACGTGGGAGATCTTGAGAGACTTGCTGACGCAACTGGAACCACTGGCAACGGCGATACCGTTCATATCGCACAGCAACAACTGGCCTTCGCCTTCGATGAATTCGGTGCTCAAGTTCAAAGTGGTGGAGATACGTTCAGGGCCGGGTTCCGGTCCATTTAGCTTAATATATTCCACCTTTTCTCTGAGCCCATTCCACAATCTATTTTGCAGAGTGGCAGTGTGGGCGATGCGGACGGAAAGTTCCTCCTGAGCGATTTGAGCAGCCAGACCTGCCCCTACAATGGCTGGAATATTCTCTGTTCCCGCGCGGCGACCACCTTCCTGAACTCCGCCATGCATCATGCTAACGATACGAGCTTTTCGGTTGCGATAGAGGACTCCGACTCCTTTGGGTCCATAGAATCGATGCGGTGAAAACGACAAGAGATTAGCACCCATGGATTGGACGTCGATTGGAAGCCAACCGGCGCTCGCCTCAGCATCCACGTAAAAAGCGATTCCTTTTTCGGCAGCGATTTTGCCGATGGCCTGGACAGGTTGGATCGTGCCTATGTCATGATTGACATGGTGAACACAAATCAAAATCGTCTTGTCAGTCAAGGCAGCCCGGACGTCCTCGGGTTTGATGCGTCCTTCGCGATCCACCTTGACTTTAGTGGAGGTGAAGCCCTGTTTTTCGAGGAACTCGACCGAAGCGATAATGGAGGGATGCTCAGTTTCAGATAAAACAATATGGTTGCCCTTTTTCTGATTGGCGTAAGCGACACCTTTAACAGCGAGATTGGAGGATTCGGTGCCGTCCGAGGTGAAGAAAATGTCTTCTGGAGATTCGGCATTGATCAGGGCGGCGAATTGTTTTCGAGCGACCGCCAAAGCATCGCGCACACGCAGGCCGTGTTTGTGAAGAGAGGAAGCATTGCCGAAGGCCTCCATAAAGTAAGGTTTCATGGCGTCGAACACCTCGGGAAGGACCGGGGTGGTCGATTGATGATCCAAAAATACGTTTCTCATAAAAATAGCAAAAAACACGGATCACCCACTAAAGGGATGAATCCGTGTTTTAGAATAAATTCACCTTAAGCGGTTACCGCTTTTTTATCGTTCAGACTTTCAGGATGCTTTTTAGAATAGTCTTCGAGAGCAGCCTTCAAAGCTTCTTCGGCAAGCACCGAACAATGTATTTTGACCGGCGGAAGACCGCCGAGAGCATCAACGACTTCCTGGTTGGAAAACTGCATGGCTTCGGCAACAGTTCGCCCTTTAATGAGTTCAGTAGCCATGCTGGAGCTGGCAATGGCCGAACCGCAACCGAAAGTTTTGAAACGAGCATCTTCGATTTTGCCATCTTTGATTCTGAGGCTAATCTTCATGATGTCACCGCAGGCAGCAGCGCCGACTTCACCTACTCCATCAGCATCCTTGATGTCGCCCATGTTGCGCGGGTTCATGAAATGATCCATGACCGTATTGTTGTAGAGGGTGTATGTCTCGCTCATAATTCTTCCATTTCCAAATTTCGTCCCGCCGAAGAAAGGCGGCCCCGAGAGCCGACTTTGGTCGGAATAGGACCAAGATCAATATAAGTGGGCGGGAGAAGGTGTCAATGGGTAAACCGGCGTGTGACTTCTCACACAGAAAAACTCAGAAATTTGGAGCCTATTCGGATTATATCCCTGCGCTTTTTCCAAACTGCTGCGGCCCCGAGAAGTCCGAACGCAAGGACGGTGTTCAGCTCTGGAACCGAGGAAGGTCGAATGCGCCCATCGGATTCAATAATCGATCCCAGGACCAATCCGCTCCCTGTCCCATAGGGATCCTGCCAGTTGATATTGGCTAGTTGGCTTGCGGTCAGCCCGTTGGTGG
>JAQGOY010000078.1 GCA_028293375.1 Verrucomicrobiales bacterium
AGGCAGCATTTCCACCCGCGCATTGTAAAGTTTTGTTTTATACGGTTCCACCAAACCGTCCAATTCCTTCTCCAGGGGACCGCGTTTCTTTTCCGTTTCCGCCATGGCCTTGCCCGCAGCTATCAAATCAGCAGCGCTTGCCATCGTCACTTTCTTCAAAACCAGTGGATCAAACAATGCCTTCATCGAATAATAATCCCGCTGCTTGATCGGGTCATACATGTGATCGTGGCATTTCGCACAGCCCACCGTCATTCCCATGAATGCAGTTGAAACGGTATCCACTGCATTGATTGCCAATTCCTGTGGATTCTCCCCTGTGCCACGAGCCAAAAATCCAAGTGCAAACATATCCCCGGGGCGCATCTCTTTTTTTGACCGATATCCAGTCGCTGACATTTGTGTGCGTTCACTGGTCCTTCTCCCCGTCAATTGCACTTGCACAAATTGGTCATACGGCATGTCGTCCCGCAACGCATTGATTACCCAATCGCGCCATAAATAAATCGACTGTGCCCCTTTCAACTGTTCATCCACATCCGCATAACGCAGCACATCCAGCCAATGTCTCGCATAACGCACAGCGTGCTGATCGCTGTTTAACAATTGGTCCACCACTTTCTCGTAAGCATTCTCGGAGGCATCATCCAGAAACGCATCTTGCTCGGCCGGAGTCGGTGGAATGCCTATCAAATCCAAATAAACCCGGCGCAATAAAGTCAACTTGTCTGCGGGACCTACCGGTTTTAATCCCTTCGCTCGAAGTTCAACCGCAAGGAAACGGTCGATGGGGTTGGTCATCCCCGCATCCACTCCTGGCACTGGTGGATTGGAGACAGGTTTAAGGGACCACCAAAGTTCTGACGATTCACTGTTCGTGGCAGCCCGCAGCCCAGGCATACTGAGGAACAAGGCCACTATAAAAAGCGCCATCGATCGCATGTTCATACTTGATTGAAAAGGCTTCGCTTTGGAAACGTGATGATGTCTCCAGCTTATACTACCCAACCCATTCTTTAAACCTGGATTTTACTTCTTCACTTCCGGGTGCGCCACCAATCCTTCAATGGCTTGTTTTAACTTTTCCTGGCCCGGTCCATCCTCTGGCACTGCCTTGGGCTGGAACGCTGGCAACAGGTTTTCCCATATCGCATTCAACTCTCCCTGCATATTCCCGGTCGCTGCCGTGATCGCAATAACCGCATCCTGGTCAGGCATTACGACACAAAATTGGCCCCCTGCCCCGTCACCTCGATAAACGTTATGACGGCAACGCCAGAATTGAAATCCATAACCCTCTTTCCAGTCAGCGCCTATATTTGCATGGCTTTCCTTATCATTGGGAACCTGTTTGACAGTCGCTTGCTCCACCCAGTCCGCTGCGATCAATTGCTTCCCATCCCACTTTCCCTTTTGCAAATACAATTGGCCAAATTTGGCGATATCTTCCGTGTGAAGATAAAGTCCATGTCCACCCACGGAGACTCCCTCCGGGCTGATATTCCATTGTGGAGTCTCTATGGCCAATGGGTCGAATAACCGGGGTTTCAAATATTCTGCAACCGGCTGCCCGACCACTTTGGTAACAATCGCAGAAAGAACGTAACTGCCCAGTGTGTTGTATTGGAAATGGGTTCCGGGTTTGTGCACCACCGGGTGCGCCAGGAACTGTTTCACTGTCGGTTGAGCGCCGTTTAATTTCACTTCCACATCGTGCCCGCAGGTCATGGTAAGCAGGTCGCGAACTTTCATCGCCTTTAGGTTTTCCGATGGATCAGCCGGCGCGTCATTTGGAAAGAATTTTAAAACTGGATCATCCAGGTTTAATTTTCCGTCCCGAACAGCCAGGCCTACCGCCGTGGAAGTAAAGCTTTTGGTAACCGAATTCAGGATATGCGGTTTCTCCGCCGATTCCGGTTTCCACCACCCTTCAGAAATCACCTGCCCATGACGCACAATCATGTAGCTGTGCATGGTGTTCACGTTCTTGTCGGCCGCCTTGATAAAATCCACGATCGCCTGCGAGGAGATACCCTGCGCCTCGGGGGTACTGCGCGGGAGGGAGGCTGTTGCCGCTTGGGCGCAAATCATCGGCATAAAAATCAGTGCCGAAAGTGCAAAATGAATGGACGTTTTTTTCATGTGCTTTTCCATATACTACAATAATGACAAAGTTGATCTATTCTAAAATGAGCGGCCTGTCGTGATGAGAAAGGCTGCCGATTATTTGCCAGGATCGGGAGCAGGTAATGGCTTTAGGAATTCACCATCTGCCGAGCCAATTGGACATGTGCTCTGGCGAGCCTGTCGCGGATGTCCACCCATCAGTAGTGGAAACGACACCGAGAGGTAACGCTTGCCGCGATTTATTTCTTTCAACGCCCTCTGCCAACGCTATTTTAACGCAACTCTCCTAGCTTTTTTAGCCCTTTGTGTTCTATACTCCTCAACATTCCATGTATGACCGTAATCTCAACGTTCCGCATCTGACGCATGATGGAAAGTCAGGTGTAAAGCCACACGGACAGCCGCAGCCACTCCAATGAACACCAGAGTTGTTGACGATTCTGAGATCGTTGCCACCCAACCCGTCCCTGTCCTTTCATTGCCTGCACGCATCGTTTCTCTCGACGCCTACCGCGGCTTCGTCATGTTTTTGATGATGGCGGAGGTCATGCGTTACGGATCGGTTTCCAGAGCCTTGCCAGATAGCGCTGCCTGGAGATTTCTGGCCTGGCACCAGAGCCATATTGAATGGATTGGCTGCACCCTTCACGATCTCATTCAACCCTCTTTTAGTTTCATGGTCGGAGTCGCACTTCCCTTTAGCATATCCAGCCGCCTCGGCCGCGGAGAATCCCGGGCACGACTTTCGCTTCACGCATTTTGGAGAGCTCTGGTGCTCATCCTCCTCGGCGTCTGGCTCCGTTCTTCAGGTCGACCCATGACCAACTGGACCTTTGAAGATACCCTTTCGCAAATTGGACTCGGCTACGGATTTCTTTTCCTGCTCGGCCTGCGAACTGTCCGCTGGCAGTGGGCCGCCTTCGCAACAATCCTGGTTGGTTATTGGGCGGCATTTGTATTGTATCCTCTACCTCCGCCCGGTTTTGAATACAGCAAAGTCGGCGTGAGCGCAGATTGGCTGAAAGACTACGGTCTCACCGGCCTCGCAGCCCACTGGCAAAAAAACAGCAACCTGGCCTGGGCATTCGACACCTGGTGGCTGAACCTTTTCCCCCGAGAAAGACCTTTCACCAACAACGGCGGTGGCTACGCCACCCTCAGCTTTATTCCGACACTCGCCACTATGATTCTCGGACTTCTCGCTGGTGGAGTCATGCGTAGTGATCGAACGAACAGGGAAAAACTGAAATGGTTACTCATTACGGGGCTTGCAGGCCTGGCCACGGGCTGGATCCTCAACGCCACCGGAATCTGTCCCGTGGTAAAAAGGATCTGGACCCCAGGCTGGGTGCTGTTCAGCGGCGGATGGTGTTGCCTTCTCCTCGCTGCCTTTTACTCAATCATTGATATCAAAGGTTGGAAAAGAGGGTCGTTCCCACTCGTAGTCATCGGCATGAACTCCATAGCAGCCTACCTCATCGCGCACTTGTTTGAAGGGTACGTGATGAAAAGCCTCACCACTAATCTTGGGAAGAAAACATTTCAAATAGCTGGCCCAGCCTACGAGCCATTTTTATTGGGGGCGGCTACTTTTTTAATCCTCTGGCTCATCCTCTTTTGGATGTATCGCAGAAAAATATTTCTCCGGATTTAGACCAATTCTGGCTGGAATCGGAGCTTTAGTTTATTCTGGCTTCTGTGACGCCCGGCCACGATTCCTTCACTTTTCCATCCAACTGGTCCCGAATGGATTTTGTCCTGTTGGTTATAAATAATTTAAGCTGGTGCACCGGCGCCGCCGGGCCTTCAGGAGCTCCATCACGCGGACCTGGCAACCAATTCGTGCTGATGGCGGAATCAAATCGTCCAAGTCGAAATTGAGATTCCGCCCCGATCGCGGGCCTTAGCTTTGCCGCCAGGCTATCAATCCTTGGATAAAGTCTCTCCACACTAAAATAATTCGCCAGCGCCCATTCCAGCTTGGCACGATACGCTTTTTGAAAGGTATCCACGCGCATCACCCGTTCCAGAAAGTGATTCGGATAAACTGCGGGATGCCAGATATTCGCATGTTCACGTTTGGCTGCTTTGCCCACGTAGCCAAACTCTCCCCAGGCATGGTCCTGATCCCACGAGATAAATCCGAACCGATTCGATTTCGGGTTCAAATACATGTAATAATTCTGGCCATTGGCAAGATACCCGTCGTAACTCGAAAGAAGCACATGTCCCGCCACAAAACCCGCGTATTCTTCAATCTCTAAAAACTCTGGAAGTCGTCGGGCGAATTCTTCGTCGCTTGCCGATGTAACAAAACTGGAAAACTCCATCACTCGCTCGAGTTGTGTCGCAGGCGCCTTTGTTTTGAGATCATAAGTGGCCTCATAAGCTTTCCAATCTTTTCCCAGGTCTTTGAATAAGTCGTAAGTGACAGGTTTAAAAATCGCAGCCTTCTTCGAGCCTAACCTGTCCAGCGCAAAATCTGCGTCAATGTTTTCAATGAGCACATAAAGCCCCAACGCCTGGTTGGTGAATTTTCCAGGGACGTCCAATGTTAGATAAGAGTAACTCGTCCGGGGCGCTACCACTCCCAGCGCACGAAACAATTCCTGGCCCAGCGCATCGTGAAGATACGAGTTGTCCGGAATGGCGTTTACATAATTTAAGGCACGCACCCCCGCCAGTGTTTGCGGTGGCACTTGCCGGTTTAGATCCACCTTGAACGATTGCTTGGGCCCAAACAAGGAGTTCAAATAAGTTCCGTTGCCGCGATAGCGGACGCCCACCTTCTCCAATGGCTGATCGGCGAATTCCAATCGCCCTTCCGCCCAGTTGAAGTCGATACCCACTACCCCTGCCAATCCGTTTCTTTTGGCCTTTGGATTACGCAATTCGATACGCCCATTTTTCATCATGTTCTGCACGGGTTCAATCCGCGAAGGCTGGATGTTTTTCCATTCGGCCGCAGTAAAACTGAGTTTGGAAACCCAAATATTGCTCAGGGTGTAAAGTTCTTTTGCCGACCTGGGCGCCTGGGAAGTAACCAATGCTCGATCCAGCTCACTCGTCGGCCATGGTCGCGCCGGAACACCCAACCCTGGAAACTGTTTCACTAATTGTCGACCGGAATTTTGGATCGACCAGGCGTTGAAAAATCCCTTTTGACTAAGCCAAATCATGGTAGCCACGAAAGCCGCCAGGACGAAAATGACTGTAGCTGTTGCCGCCACCATTCTCCGCACGACCCTTTTTATTTTGAACCATCGCCACGACTCCAAAATATGGCGTGCAAGGGACGGCTTTGGCATGAGCTCCGATTCTGTTTGCAACCGAACTCTTATGTTGGATTCCACTTCCGCCGGGACCACGACGGAAAGTTCCTGAAAGATAGCTTCAGGCATCGAGGTTGCTTTTCGCTTGCGCAGATCTTTTGCCAGCTGAGCCATGCCGCGCGCTTCTTCCTTTTTGAATCGCCCTTCCCGTACCCGAAGCGCCTGGCAACAACGCAAACGTGGCTCGGACAAAAGATGAAATAGCACAACCGCATCCCGTCGGCGGACTGGGAGGCGAAGCAATCGTTTGATAAGCCCTGGCACCACGTCTGCCGACCGCTTGTCTGGCAAGGCAGCCAAACCCGCTTCCTTTCGCTGGCGTACCGCTCCAAACCACAAGGCCCGCAAAAGCCATGAAGCGATTACCGTATTTCGCGGAAGTGTTTTGTACCGTGATAAAAACGCCTGGAACACTGCCAGGCAAAGAGGTTCCACCAGGTCAGGCCGCTCGGAAAGCAGGCGTGCGCCTATTCCGTGGACAGCGGGAAGATAGGCCCGCAGCAACATTTCAAAAGTCGTGTCTCCTGGCAACGGTGGCGGAGCGGACTTTAATTCCAGGACCGTGATCGGTTTATTTATGTTCGGTGGCGCAGCAATCATCTGAAATGAATATTGTTAATAACCCCAACGGTACTGATTTGGTTTCAATTATCGTGGCACTCCCTGCAATAAAGAGAAAGCTAGGAGTATCCACTCACGCTCGGGGTGGAATTTGAGGGTCCAAACCCTCTTTCAATGAATGAATCGACTCGGCTGTATTTTTGTTTACTAAACCAGACAATCACGCACGAACCGGATCCCGAAACCACCCCACTCTATCCTTATTCTAAAGTGGCTTTTTACCTATTGCTTTCCAATAGGAGAGTAGTTACTCTCCCATTCATGAATTCCAGGGGCTTTGTGTTTCAGGGAACATTTGTCTTTTCCGTAGGCGCATTCATTCCTCAGCAAAGCGTGGCATGAGAAAACTAAGGGCGTGGTTCATAAGGCTGGCCGGCTTATTTTATCCCCAGGAGCGCGATTCCGACCATTCCCGCGAATTGCTCGCGCACCTCGAGATGCACATTGAGGATAATATCCAAGCCGGAATGACTCCGCTCGAAGCCAGAAGAGTAGCATTGTTGAAACTCGGCGGGTTGGAAGCGGCTGGGCGCTCCTGCCGCGAACGAAGTGGATTTCCTTTCGTTGAAAATCTCATCCAGGACATCCGCTTCAGTTCTCGGACGCTTCTGAAAAGCAGGGTCTTCACGGCCACTGCAGTCTTGACCCTTGCCGTCGGAACAGGAGCCACCATTACCGTGTTTAGCATTGTCAATGCCCTACTCTTTCGTCCGCTCCCATTCCGTCAGCCAGATCGCCTCGTATGGATTACCAATCCAGTAATCGGCGCCGAAGGCATGCCCAACATGTCCCGGCAATCCAACCTTCGGAGTTGGAGGGAACCTAACAATTCATTCGAGGATTTTGCCGGTTATCTCTCTTATTTCGAACGGATGAATTACACCCTGACGGGTCAGGGTGATCCTGCTCGACTGCGCGGGGTCGCGGTTACTTATAATTTCTTGAAGGTCCTTGGAGTCAACCTTCAACAAGGACGAGATTTTACCGCGGAAGAGAGTCTCAGGAACGGACCGCGGGCAATCATCCTCACCGATCGATGCTGGCATCGTTATTTCAATGGGAATCCCACTTTGTGTGGCCAACCGGTCACTATTAATGGCGAGTCCTGGACAGTGGCAGGAATCCTTCCTTCTACCTTCGATTTTTCCTCCGTTTTCACTCCCGGCTCCGTTCCAGCAGACTTCATTCGACCGCACCCTGAAATCCCAGGCGATCGCTGGGGAAATTTTTGGGCTGTCATCGCCCGCCTAAAACCTGGAGTTCCCATCGAGAAAGCGCAGGCAGAAATCGATGTGATCAACAGACAGTTGCAGATTGCTCATCCGGTTCGCGGCAACTTCGGAGCTATTTTAATTCCATTTCACACTTATGTGAGCGGATCATTCCGACGGCCTTTCTTCTTGATTTCGTGCGCTGTAGGCTCAGTGCTCCTGATCGCCTGCGTGAACCTCTCCAATCTCCTCCTCGCACGAAGCTCTGTTCGACGAAAAGAAATGGCCGTGCGAAACGCGCTCGGAGCTGGCAGGGTTCGTCTTTTTTGCCAGTTGCTCACCGAGAGCGTCTTGCTTTCAGGATTCGGCGCTGCCCTTGGCCTTTTTCTTGCCGCCGCCTCCATCAGATTCCTGGTTCATTCTTCAGCATTTCCATTGCCTTTGCTTTCCTCTGTCCACATCGACTTCGAGTCCCTGGTCTTTACACTCCTCGTCGGAACCTCCACCGGAATACTCTTTGGCATGGCTCCAGCACTTCATCTCACCAGACGGGACTTGCAAACTGATTTAAACGACTCCAGTCGCGGCTCCAGCGAGGGCGCTGGACGTGCCTGTCTCCGTGACTCTCTCATCGTCCTGGAAGTCGCCCTGGCTTGCGTGCTGCTTGTTGGAGCCACTCTTTTTACCCGAAGCTTTCTGCAACTTGTCAGCATCGATCTCGGCTTTCGGACCGATAAGGTCGCCGTTTGGCATATCACCCCAAATCGCGATTTTGCCAATTTTGAACAGGAAACAGCATTCTACCATGATCTCATTGAAAGGGTTGAAGCAACCCCGGGCGTCGCGGCTGTCGGTTCCACCTCCACCCTGGCCATGGGTTTAAACGACGTGGTTTTAATCAAGGCAAAAGGAAGGGCTTACAACACGGGAGAATTACCCACTGCCTCACTGAGGGAAGTGAGCCGGGGTTACTTCAATACTTTAACAATTCCCCTTCATTCGGGTCGCTTTTTTGATTCTCGTGATCGTAATTATTCCCTGCAACCCACCAACAATGTTGAGGAAAGCGTGGTTATTAACCAAAAATTAGCAATGACTCTCTGGAATGGGGAAGACGCCATTGGCCAGACACTCCTTATCGAAGACCGCACTCCATCACTTCGCTGCATAGTCATAGGAGTGATCGGAAACATCCGCCAAAACCCGCTGCAGGATGGCGCTTCTGAAGTTTATCTTCTTGGTGGGGGACGCGATCTCGTGGTTCGATCCAGCGCAAGTCTGGAGTCGATATTTCCAAGGGTTGAGGCAACCCTCAAACAATTGGAACCACGAATGCCGACCGGCCAATACCAAACCCTGGACTCGATAGTCGATAAAACCATTGCGCCCCGCCGTTTTGTTTCTTTGTCATTGAACATTTTCTCGGTGGTGGCATTGCTGCTGGCCGGCCTCGGGATTTATGGACTCATCGCCTATTCAGTTGGCTGCCGCACTCACGAAATCGGAATTAGATTGGCACTCGGTTCGACGAGACGAGCCGTTTTGTGGCTGATCACTCGCAACGGTTTGAAGCTCGCGCTCATGGGTTGCGGAATAGGTCTGCTTGCGTCACTCGCTCTATCCCGGTTTACTCGAAGTTTGTTAACAGGAGTTAGCTACCTGGACGCCATGGCCTTTACCCTTAGTCCGATAATATTGGCAGCGGTGGTGATGGTCGCTTCCTGGATTCCAGCGAGACGAGCCACACGGTTAAACTTAATGAATGCTTTGCGTAATGAATAGAGAACCGGACTTGGAATAAAAAACACCATCGGTTCATTTCAATGTGTTGAATTTACCGTCCGTTGGCAAAAGGCCTAAAACAATGAATATTGTCCGTGCAAAAGCCACAGATGCTGATGCTTTGACCAAAATTGCATGGGCATCTAAACAATTCTGGAATTATCCAGAACGTTGGATGAAAAAGTGGAGGGAGGAATTAACCTTAACAGGGGTTTGGATCGAAGCGAACACCGTCTATATAGGTTTCATTTCCAATAAACCAATTGGCTTTTACGCGCTTTCCATCACCCAAAACCAATGTCAATTATTCCATTTCTGGATAACCCCGGCTCACATTGGACAAGGCCTGGGACGAACGTTGTTCAGGCATGCTGTGGAACAGACAAAATCACTCGGTTACTCCGAATTTTGGATTGAGTCAGACCCAAATGCCGAAAGGTTCTATCTAAAAATGGGTGCGGAACGAAAAGCTGTGCGCAAAAGCATGATGGATGAATGCGAAAGAGACTTGCCGCTACTCCTCTGCCGCAGCGTTTAATCACCAGGACTGGCAAGTCCCGGTTTCAACAGCCCGGCCCATATTTTGCCAAATGGGTGGACCTTCTTGGTGGGTTGTTCCCCTTGAAAAAGAGACCGGCCTTCGTTGGCCCACTCAAAAATCGAACCTTCCAGATTCATCACGTTTTTGATTTCACGTTGGAGTTCGCTTGCAAGACGGGATGATCGGAAGCCTACTGAACAGTAGAGCACCGTCCGGCTAACGGTCGCGCGTTCGGCGATGGCTCGGGAAATGGCGTCTGCGCTTCTCAGGTTTAATGCCCCGGGCAAATGACTAACCGCAAATTCCTTTGGAGATCGCACATCAATAAGCAGCGGACAAGACTTTGGCTCCCCCATCCATTCGGCGACCCTTTTTGTGCTTACTTGTCGGGCCGTTGGAAATACACCACGGCAAATCTTTTTGATTTTTTCCAAATCACCAACAGTCATCCCTTTAATCACGGACGGAATTAAAGAGAGCATGGTGGCCATAACGCTCGCGTTCACTACCGGTCATTATCTCACTCAAGTCAGTAGTCGGGCAACGGTAATTGCATGAGCAGGATCAATCCAACCCCTCTTAAAAGTTGCAGAGTCAGCGTCCCTGTGAACAATGCACTTCATGCCCGACCCAAAAACTTTCCCTTCAAAAACCGGAATTGCTCCATTGCTGTCCGTTCGCCGTGGCCTGGAAGCGATCGAATTTTACAAAAGCGCATTCGCGGCCCAGGAGTTGTTCCGCGTCGAAAATGACGGCTCCGTCGTGGTGCGATTTTCAGTCGACGGCGCTGAATTCTGGGTTGCTGACGAATCACCCTCACATTCGAACTTTAGCCCTGAGACCCTGCACGGTGGAACTGTTCGCATGATCCTATCCACGGAAAATCCTCGAGCACTCTTCGACCAGGCAATTGCCGCAGGCGCCACGGTAGTTTGGCCGGTAGCAGAACAATATGGCTGGCTGCTCGGCCGGTTGGTCGATCCTTTCGGCCATCACTGGGAGATCGGCAAGGAACTTTGATTCGGCCCTCCTGCCACCTAGCCAGGGCGGGGCTCCTATTTCTTCCTGACCTGTTTTATTCAAAATAGGGTTGTCAAAACATCGCCGCAGGCGCAATGTCTGGACTAGCCTTTTCCCTTGTTCAAGCCGCCAACTTACCCTTATGTCTCCCGGCGCTTTCTTTTCAGCGTGGATCTCGAAATCTGCGGTCTTGAAGATTCGCTTTTCGAAATGGCTGCTGCTGGTCTGTTTTTGCCTGGCCGGTAAACCGGATTCCTTTGCATCCACGAACATTTTGTCGACATTCCTTTCGTTTACCAATGTCCTCAGTGGAATTTATCCCTCCTCAGGGGTTCTGGAAATGGAAACAGGAAGCCTCCTTGGCGTTACCTCCTCAGGTGGAATCTATGGAGACGGCACCATCTTTAAAATCAACCGCGATGGGGAATACTCCGTCCTTTTTTCCTTCGGCGATGATCAGCTGGACAGCGTAACAAACATTTCCGGGTCTGAGCCTTTGGGCGGTCTTACAAAAGGATGGGACCGCGCAGTTTATGGAACGACCCAGAATCAGGGAGAGTTCGGAAATGGAACCATTTTTCGCATTACGGAAACTGGAGAGTTCTCCGTTATGCATTCGTTCGGCGAAGATACCTCTGACGCCGACGTGGATGGCGATACCAATGAAGATGGAAAGTTATGCGACTCAACGCTCGTCGCCGGTCCGGATGGATCGCTGTATGGAACAGCTCACTCCGGTGGTCATCGCGGAGCTGGGACTCTCTTCAAACTGTCCACGAATGGCTTGTTTTCTGTGTTGCATACTTTTTCCGAAACCACGCTTGATCTGAAAAGCTACACTTTTAAAAATGCGGAGGGAGCCCAGCCTTCACCCGGACTTTGCCTCGGTAATGACGGAAATTTCTACGGGACGACTTTTGATGGGGGAACAAATGGAAACGGCACGGTTTTTAAAATTACTCCTTCGGGCAGCTTCGTCACCATCTACCATTTCAGCCGGGATATCCTGAACCCCTCCTCACTGGATCAGTTAAACAAGGATGGCGTGCATCCCTGCGGACCCCTGGCAAAAGGAGTGGATGGAAATTTTTATGGAAGTGCTGGGAGCGGAGGAATGTTGGGGATGGGAACGGTTTTTAAGATCACTCCTTCGGGCAGTTTCACAACCATTCACTCCTTTACAGGTAACTCGGATGGTCGTTATCCCACCGCAGGCTTATTCACCGCCAGCGATGGATCTGTCTATGGAACCACTCCAAACGGGCTACCCTACGCCACCTCCTGCCTATTCAAGATTCGGCTATCAGGCGAGTTTTCAGTCGTGACCACTCTTCCAGATTCAGAAAGAGATATTGCAGGTGCCAATTTCTCCCAGGCAGGCAATGGGAACATTTATTTCGCTTCCGGTTCGGAAGACCTGATGGCTGAGGGTAAAATTTTTGCAATCCTTCCTAGCACTCCCGCATCTGTCGTTCAACAACCCCGCGAGATCCGCAGCAAACGAAACTCTTCCGCAAAATTTGAGGTAAAAGCTTTGGGAAATGGGAACGTCACTTATCAATGGTATTTCGAGAATGGCGAATTGCCCGGGCAAACCAATGTATTGTTAGAATTAAACAATGTATCCTATCAGGATTCAGGTTCCTATCACGTCATCATCACCGACGCAGGAGGGTTCGTGAAAAGCGATCCCGCTCACCTTGCCTTGTTCGAAGGCAGTATCCACTCTTCCGGTCCTCTGGCGCTTTCCGAGCTCCTCATCGCCGACACGATCGGTTCCGACTACCTGATTGAAATGACTGACAAACTCGGCTCCGCTCAATGGGTCTCCTTGTCGACAGTGAAACTTCAAAGCAAACCCGCCTCTTTCCTTGACTCGGCGAACACCAACAGCACCAGGTTTTATCGGGTTACCCGCCTTGAAAATTCCTTGAATCAATATTCACCGGGCTACTTGCCCCTTGGTTCTCCGCCTCATTAGCTGCTTCGCTTCCGCAAACTCTGGGGGATTGTAACCGAGGCGAATCGGAGTCTTCCCTGTAAAGATCGAGGGGGATTGGCCGGATTCTTTTTCACCTTTCGCTTGTTAGTGTTGTCTTCTCATGAAGATAACATGGTTTGTTTTCAAGGCAGCGTTTTTGCTTTTGCTCGGATCCTGCTTGCAGGACCAGGCGTTCGCACAGGTTCAACCCAGATCCTATTCGGTGGAATTAAACGCACAGATACAAGCCAATCCACCCCAAATCGTTTTAACTTGGCGGCCCGATAGCCTCGCTGCTTCCTACCAGGTTTCGCGCAAAAGTATTTCCCAATCTTCCTGGACGATCCTTGCTGATCTTCCTGCTTCTCAAAATACCTGGAGCGATTCCTCTGTTTCCATTGGAACTGCTTACGAATACAGAGTCATCCGGGACACTTCCAACTTCAAGGCTTACGGCTACATTGTCGCCGGAGCAAACATCCCTTTTCCCGATTTTCGTGGGAATGCCATCCTGGTCATTGAAAGCGGGCTGGCTGCAAACATTGGTTCAGCCATAGACAACTGGTCGAACGATCTGCGCGGCGACGGCTGGAAAGTGTCGCGCGTAATCGTTTCCAGCAATGACACTCCCCAATCGGTAAAAAATCAAATTCGTGCTGTCTACAACCAGTCGCCCCAGACCCGAACATCAGTTGCACTTTTCGGGGCCATTCCTGTACCTTACTCTGGAAATATTTTCCCAGACGGACACCCTAACCATCAGGGCGCATGGCCGGCGGACACCTTCTACGGTGATATGGACGGGACCTGGACTGATTCCACAGTAAATTCCGTCGTCGCCGAAAGGGAAGTCAATTGGAACGTGCCGGGCGACGGAAAATTTGATCAATCTCAAATCCCCGCCGATATCAAACTGGAGGTGGGCCGAATCGATCTTTCCAATCTCACCGCCTTTCAGAAAAATAGTCCATCGCGCTCTGAAGTGGAAATGCACAAGCTCTACCTGGATAAATCAACCTCGTGGAGAAACGGTCGCACTTCGGTTAATCGGAAAGGCATCGTTTACGATATGTTTGGTAGCGACAAGGGGGACGATCCCGTGGCCAACAGCGGCTGGAGAAATTTTGCCGCGCTGATGGGATCCAGCACCACTGAAGAAGCGGCGTTTGATCATTATGTTTCCATGACAACTTCCGATAGCTATTTGTGGTCTTACGCCTGCGGAGGCGGACAATATTTCACCCTTTACGGAATTGGAGACTCCAACGTTTTCGCTACTAACGATCTAAGGGTTGTTTTTACCATGTGGCTGGGAAGTTACCTCGGCGATTGGAATAATGAGAACAACTGGATGCGCTCTTCACTGGGAGGAAAAACCTATACCCTCACCGCAAGCTATGCCGGCGCACCCCCCGCATTTTATCACCACATGGGCGCTGGCGAGACTATTGGCTTCTCCACCCGCCTCACCCAAAATAATATGGGACTCTACATGGGCACGAACCAGGGCGCCCGCGAAGTTCATATTAGCTTGCTGGGCGACCCCATGTTGAGGCTCCACCCTTTCCTCCCAGCCAGTTCGTTCCAGGCCCAGACTGTCTCCGGCGGAGTCTTGTTGTCATGGCAAAAATCGCCGGATTTGGCCGTCGTCGGACACGTCGTTTATCGAAAGGATTCCAACGGAATTTTTCAAAGAGTTTCTGGAGCGAGTGCACTTGTCAGCGCCTCATTCACAGATCCTGCTCCTGCAGGAACCTACGAATACATGGTTCGCGCCGTGAAACTGGAAACCACCCCCGGTGGAACTTATTTCAATCCCAGCCAGGGGATTTTCACCACCGGTACCAGCAACGGAGCTGCCACTCAGTCTCCTTACTGGGCTTCCGTAAAAAGAGTCAATTCCGATTTGCAACTTGAGGTGGGAGGCAACCCGGGACAATCTTTTAGTTATTATTATTCTGCCAATCTCCAGGACTGGACCCCCCTGGGAAACGCCACCATCGGCGCAACCAATTTCCTCATAATAGAAACCAACTATCTTCAACACCCAACGCGTTTCCTGAAGCTGTCGCCGTAGGCTGAGTCAGAATCCTGCCTGGAACCTTTTTTGTGCCTCGTTCCAGATTCTTTCGGCAACGGTTGCCGGATCGGCCTCTCCATCAATCGTTACCACCCGGCATTTTTCTTCCTGCGCCAGCGCTTCATACCCTTTTTCCACGCGATCAAAAAAACCCGCGTCCGCCTCTTCCATGCGATCGCGAACTGCCGACTGTGTTTGATTTCGAAAATTTCTGCGCTCGTAACTCGTCTTGGTTGAAACACGCAATAGAAAAGTCACGTCGGGCACGATCTTGCCCACTGCCACTTCGATCACTGCACGAACCGTAACGGGATCGAGTTGTCGGCCATAACCCTGATAGACCAGGGTGGAATCGTAGAACCGGTCACAAACCACAACTTTTCCGGCAAGAAGCGCGGGCTCAATGATCTCCCCGACCAGTTGTGCACGGCTGGCGTTCATAAGCAGCAACTCCGCCTTCCATGTCATCGCCGCGTTGTTGGGACTGTGTTTGAGTATGTGTCGAATTTCTTCACCAATTGGGGTTCCACCCGGCTCTCTCAAGACCACCACTTCGCGCCCCCCATCCTGCAAACGCCGCGCCAGGGTCGCAATCTGAGTCGTCTTACCACTTCCTTCGTTTCCTTCGAAGGTAATGAAGAACCCTCTCATTTCGCTGTCGGCGCAGCCTGGTTGAGATGGGCTGACGCATATTCCACCAGCGAATCGATTTGTTCAGCGGTCAACGGTCCCCCTTTTTCTTTACCAAAACCCGGCATTAATGTTTTATCTTTTCCTTCGGCAATCATCTGCTTCCAGAACGCCTTGTCTGTCGGATGGTTCATCTTGACCAGGTCGGGAACGATGCTGGCTCGATGCTCGGACGTGTGACAAATGCCGCAAGAGGTTTGGTAGAGTGCTTCTCCAGTTTGGCCGATCGACTTTTTCACATGACAATCGGCGCAATCATTGCGAAACACCGCCTGGCGATCCATCAATGCCAATTGTTGGTTCTGCATCCGCCGCGCCAATCGGTCCCCGGAATCATCAGGTGGCACATCCACTCTGATCATCAGCATCTGTGGTCCTTCGGAACTGTCCACGCTGATCGTTTTGGTAACGATTCCGATTTTGCCAACCAGGTTGATCGTGATCTTCACCGTTCCATTGCTGCCTGGCTTGATCACCCACGGAGTCTCCGGCATTTCGGCAACTGTGCAACCGCATGAAGGTTGCATATGGGTAATCGTCGCGGCGTGATCCGACGTATTCGTAACACTGAAGCTGAACAAGTGGGTCTGATCTCCTGGCTGAGTTTTCGCTTCCTTGGTCATGTTATCCCAAACCAGGGGATTCGGTTTGGCTTGGGCCGGGTCCGTTCCGAATGGCTGGCTAAAACAGGGCTGCACATCAAAAAACGCCAGTAACGCGGCGCTCAGCAATATCATCCGTCCCAGGAGGGCATGGTAAAATGGCTTGTTCATACTTTTTTCAATTTTGGGCCTTTGGGCGTATCTTCAATTACCCAGCCCTTTGCTTTTAGCTCGTCCCGAATTTGGTCGGAGCGCTTAAAATCTTTTGCTTTCCGAGCTGCCTGGCGCTGGTCCAGTAAGTCCTGAAATTCTGCCGGAACTTCACTCGGCAGAGCGCCGGTTCCCAAACCGAAGACCTTATCCGCCTCAGCCCAAAAAGACAATAGCGCAGACGCACGCACTTCATTGATCTCCCCGGCTGCAAGACTCTTATTGGTTTGCGAAACAAAAATGAAAACCTCACCCCAGGCCCCCGATACATTCAAATCATGGTCCAACTCGGCTCTTATCTTTTCCAACAGTGCCGGGTCCGCTGGCTGCACGGGGGTGGAACCTGCTATTTCCCGAAGTTTTCCCAGGCACTCGTCAAGCCTTCGGATCGCAGCACGCGCGCTCTCCAAGCCTTCCAGGGTGAAGTTGAATTGCTCCCGGTAGTGGGCCGAAATGAATAAATAACGTATTTCCCGGCCGGCGTAACCTTTCGCCAGCAAGTCCCTCAAAGTGAAGAAATTTCCCAGGGACTTGGCCATTTTTTTGCCTTCCACCAGCAAATGCGCTCCATGCATCCAGTATTTGACAAACCGTTTCCCCGCCTCCTGAACTCCTGCCCCCTCGCTTTGGGCAATCTCATCCTCATGATGGGGAAACATCAGATCTTCCCCTCCCAAATGCAGGTCAAAACTGTTGCCGAGCGATTTCATGCTCATCGCACTGCACTCGATATGCCACCCAGGGCGTCCCTGTCCCCAGGGCGAATCCCAAAAAACCTGCCCGTCCTCCGGCACTCGTGCCTTCCATAAGGCAAAATCTGCAATCGATTCCTTTTCGTACTCATCCGAACTGACCCGTTCACCCTGCCGCATTTCTTCAAAATTCAGTTTCACCAACTGGCCATATGTGCACCCGCAACCTCTATATTTTTCTATGCTAAAATACACCGAACCATCCACCGCCTTATAAGCAATCCCCCGCTCTATCAGTTTTTCCACCAACTCGATAATCTCTGGAATGTGCTCGGTGGCTCGAGGCATATCCGTCGCCGGTAAGCATGCCAGGGTTTTCAGGTCCTCAAGAAACGCGGCCTCATATTTGGCGGTGTAATCCTTCAGGCTGGTTCCAGCTTCACGCACTCGTCGTATGATCTTGTCTTCCACATCCGTGATGTTCATCACGTGCTTCACCTCATAACCTGAATAGGCGAGGTAGCGGCGCATTAAATCTGCGAAAACAAAGGTGCGAAAGTTGCCGATGTGGGCGAAGTCATGAATTGTGGGTCCACAGCAGTAAAGACCCACTTTTTTCCCATGGGGATCGAGTGGAACAAAGTTCTCCAACTGCCTGCTTAAAGTATTAAAAACAGCTAATGCCATAGGCCAGAATGCCGCACAGGGTAAGTCGCTTCCTGAGAAAGAAAAGGGAAAAGGTGCGGCGGTCTGGAGCCCTCGACCACTTCCAGGTCATTACAAATATTTTAGGAGATTTTTTACGAAACTATGGCTACTGTGGATCCCTAATCCACGTATGCAGGCTGTTTATGCTCCATTTCGAGGCCCGAAAGCGGTGACTGTTGGTCATCGAAATGCCGGATTTACCTTGATGGAGTTGATGGTTGTCCTCGCCGTCCTTGCCGTTTTAGTCGCCTTGCTCCTTCCTGCCTTGGGACGCGCCCGGGAATCCGGCCGCACCCTGCAATGCCAAAACAATCTCCACCAGTTGGGCGTTGCCATGCAGATTTATTCCGACCAGGCCGGAAATTATCCACAGGATCTCGTCACCACTGTCAAACCCATGATGGGTATGCTTCCTTCCAAGGGTGATCCGGTCGGCATTTGGCGTTGCCCCTCCTGGTCCACCAAAAATGAAATTCTAAACCCAAACCTAATGACCGATGTTCGACGCAGACTCGGGAGCGACTATGAAATCAACTGGGATGGATTCGGGAATGTTCGTCAGGGCGGAACAAGCCTCGGATTGCTTACTTCGTTTGAGGGGATGAAATTCGGTGCGATGCGTCGGGAAAGTGATATTGCGACCCCCAGCGATATGATCGCCATGGGCGAAATGTGGTCGGTGCGCATTGTCGCCGCCCGGACTCAGGTCATCTCTTTGTCCCTCGCCACTCCCGAGTCTCAATACGTGTTTTTACGCCATCAAAAGAAAGCGAATATGCTTTTTTGCGACGGCCACCTGGAAACGGATGACCGAAAATCGCTTATTTCCATGTCAGACGAAGTTCAGCGGCGCTGGAATTTCGACAATCAGCCTCACCACGAAACTCCTCGCTGAGTTCCTTTTGCCGTAAGAGCTAAAACTAGGGCCATTTGGAGGCGCTTTCCCGTTCGTTTTCACTTCCTTTGCTTCGTTTTCTAATTTCCCGAAAAATATATTCAAAAAGTGAAGATTTTTTGAAAGAACTGCCTTTCTCGCCACGTATTATCTTTAGAATGATGATGCGCAGCCATAACCACGACGATTTCTCGGGTCGACCGATAAATAACACAAACTCTCCGAAGCAAGATTGTTTTAAGGTTGATCCAAATCCATCGCCCGGAACCGTCAGCCCCCACCATCACCTGCGGTTTCCATATCTACACGGAATGCAAAATGGATTTTTCGCATCGTTTTCAATTTCCGCACTTTCAAAGTCTACGCTCAGCGACAAAAAAATCCTGCCCCCCTCCCTTGGATGTTATCTGGAGGATTTTTCACTTCTACAACGATTGATCCGTAAATATTTTACAAAGGATGCTGAATGACCACTTATTCGCAATCGGAGCCTGCCTCCCGAGCCCCCTCACCTCACGGAAGTATCGCTGTTTCTAAGGGCATGCCAAAAACTCCCCTGGTTCTCGTCATTGAAGATGACCCCGGCGTGATGCAGGTTCTCCTTTCCATTTTGGCTCTCAGAAACCTCAGGACTTTAACCGCAACTTCCATTCCCGAGGCACTCAACCATTGGGAACTGCACAAACAGGAACTGAACCTGGTCCTGTCCGATAAGTGGCTCTCGGAATATGAAAATACGGATAACCTCCTGGAATGGTTTAACATGAGCCATCCCGCCTTGCCCGTGATTCTCGTAACCGGATCTCGATTGAACTGGGATGAAGAAAGATCGCGAAAAGAAAACAGAAAACTACTCAATAAACCGTTCGCAGTCGCTGACCTTTTAACACTTGTTGATTTTTGGACGGCTCGTAACCCCAGAATGGACCATGCCAGAGTCCAGGATGTTTTTTAGAAATTGTCAGCCTTCTCCTTGATGTTAGGATTCCGTCGACGTGCATCCTGACTTCCGAACAGCGACGACCAGTCTTTTAACGAAATTCGATTCCATGACCGCCCGGCGTGGACGTCAGTACTTCCATGAAGGTCGTGTCAAATCAGCCAGGCTTCTTAACGACGGCAGCTATGTGGTGACCGTAAAAGGGAATCGCAATTATGGCGTTTCAATTTCTGACGTTGGTTCGAACTTGCAGGTTTCTTGCAACTGTCCTGTTTCCTTCCTCTGCAAGCATGCCTACGCTGTACTTCTCGCTATCAACATGGGCACTCTCCATTTGAAGGCCCCTTCTGAAAAAATACTATCTGATCCAGCTCGATTTCAGGACTTTCTTAAAGAAATCCAGGAATTTGTCGAACATCCATTGTCGAAGGAGGAATTTCGCTACCTCGAAACCGTTCAATTTATGTATGAACGCTGCCAGAGCCTGCAAAGCATCAGCGCTTACGAACTTGGCAACCTTGGCTTCAACGTCCCCATCGCACTCTGGGGCAAAAACCTGCAAATTTGGGCGTCTTTTCCAAAAACGGTAAAAGAGTTTTGGTATTATATCCGGAGGGAGGCAATCGAACGAAGGTGGAGCGTTCCCCCTTTCCTCAAAGATTATGAACCCAGGGATGCCAGTGTCGGAAAGGAGCAATGGGAGAGACAAAAGAGCGTGATGCACTGGACAAAGCTGCTCCATGAAGCTCGGCCAAATGCTGGCAATCCGCTGATTTATCGTATAGAAGCCGTCCGACTTCAACTACTCAAACA
>JAQGOY010000101.1 GCA_028293375.1 Verrucomicrobiales bacterium
GAGACCATTATCGCTGCGACGAATCATTCCAGCGAAAGTCCTGAAACGAAGGCTCGCGAAGAGGAGCGAAATCATTTGAGGCGGTCACTGATTTTGAGCGCTGCATTGACCCTTCCAATCGCGGTTATTTCCATGGCTCCGATGTTGATCCCGGGTGGACACCATTGGTTGGCCGGTTTGATTTCGCCCCAGGTGCAAAACTGGATACTTCTGGTTTTGAGTTCCATAGTACAGTTCGGTCCAGGGCGACGTTTCTACTCGAAAGGGTGGGATGCGCTGAGATCACTCAACCCGGACATGAATACCCTGGTGCTGCTCGGCACTTCCGCCGCCTATGGGTATTCATTGATGGCCACCGTTTTCACGCATTTGTTGCCACAGGGAAGCAATCACGTTTATTACGAAGCGTCCGCCACGATTATCACCCTGGTGCTTCTGGGGAAATATTTTGAATCGGTAGCCAAAGGGAGAACCAGCGGAGCGATTACCAAGCTACTTTCATTGCGGGCAAAGACCGCGAGAGTGATGCGCGGCGATACTGTGGTTGAACTTCCCATCGGGCAGGTGGTGCGGGGGGATCGCGTGGTGGTGCGACCAGGAGAAAAAATACCAGTGGATGGAGAGGTGGTTTCGGGTCATTCGTTTGTCGATGAATCGATGATGACGGGGGAGCCTGTCCCGGTGGAGAAAAAGGCGGGAGACAAGGCAGTCGGTGGGACGATCAATCAGAATGGCAGCCTGACTCTTCAGGCGACGCAAGTTGGGGAAGAGACGGTTCTGGCCCAGATCGTACGGATGGTGGAAGAAGCGCAGGGCTCGAAGCTTGCAATCCAGGCGCTGGCCGACAAGGTGGTGAGATATTTCGTCCCGGCGGTTTTGCTACTAGCTGTTCTAACGTTCCTGGTCTGGTTTTTCTTTGGCCCGAGGCCCGCATTCTCCATGGCACTGGTCAATGCAGTGGCGGTGCTGATCATCGCCTGTCCCTGCGCGATGGGGTTAGCGACGCCGACTTCGATTATGGTGGGGACAGGCAAAGCGGCAGAGTTTGGGATACTGTTTCGACAAGGGGAGGCCTTGCAGACGTTGCAGGAAGTGACGATTATTGCTTTCGACAAGACGGGGACATTGACTGAAGGGAAACCAAGCCTGACCGATTTCGATCCAGCCCCTGGATTCGACAGAGAAGCGCTGTTGGGATGGGTGGCTTCCGTCGAATCACACTCGGAGCATCCGACCGCACAAGCGATAGTCAATGCCGCGAACGTCGCACTTCTAAAACCGGTGACCGGGTTCGAATCTTCTCCAGGATATGGTGTGACAGGTTTGGTGGCTGGAATGAGAATTCAAATTGGAGCTGATCGTTATTTTTCGAAGTTGGGAATTGGACTCGACGAGCTTGAAACGCGGGGAAACGAACTTGCGGGTGAGGGGAAGACACCAATCTATGTGGCAGTGGATGGCAAAGCGGCCGGGGTGCTGGCCGTGGCGGATAGGATTAAAGAATCCACAGCCGGGGCTATTCGGGCGCTGCATGGGATGGGGCTAAAAATCGCAGTCATTTCCGGAGATAACCAGCGAACGGCGAAGGCAGTGGCTGGAAAGCTCGGCATCGACGAAGTGCTGGCGGAGGTTTTGCCGGCGGGAAAGGTGGATGCGGTGGAACGGCTGAAACGCCAGGGAAAAGTTGCGTATGTAGGCGACGGAATTAACGACGCACCAGCACTCGCCACAGCCGATGCCGGCCTTGCGATAGGAACGGGAACAGACATTGCGATGGAATCAGCAGATGTGGTTCTGATGTCTGGAAATCTCCAGGGAGTCGTAACCGCAATCGAACTCTCAAGGGCAACGATTCGGAATATTAAACAGAATTTGTTTTGGGCATTTTTTTACAATGTCGTGCTCATCCCGGTGGCGGCCGGGGCATTGTATCCGAACTTTGGATGGCTTCTTTCACCCATGTGGGCAGCGGCTGCGATGGGTTTATCCAGCGTCTTTGTGCTGATGAATGCTTTGCGATTGAAGCGCTGGAAGCCAGAATAAATTGGGTGGAAACCATTGGCTCCAGCAAGATGGAGGGGAGCCAGGGAGCGGGAGCGTGGTTAAAGGTGGGTGGGATTAATCGTGAGTGTCTTGGGATTGCAACCCATAACGTTTCATTGGCGATGTCAGCTCAAAACCGCGATCCTCGGCGAGTTCTTCGTTTTGCCCCAGCCAGGAGGGCGCCAGGCCATACCTGGCTGGGGCAAAGCCTCGACCTCATCCGAGGCTCGCGATTTTATTTTATATCGAAGGTTGGCCGTATCGCTGGATGTCAGTGTTTGGAAAATAAAAAATTTCTCTCACTTTGGTTTATAGGAGTCGATCTTTGCCTGCATAATCCATTTCAGGGGTATTTTTTTTCAGAAAATCTCACCCGCTTTTAATCACGCCCGAGGCTGTGGGCAGGCAGATCGTTGTTGCTATTCTTGCCTGATAAGGTGTTATTAAAAGATTATGAAGTGTTTAGGAGGCGGTCGTTTATTCCAGATTACTTGTGTAACTTTATTGTTATGGGCTTTTGGTTGCCGGAAAAAGGAGAGTCCTGCAGTCAACCCCGGGGCAGTTACCAGCGCGAGTGCCGATGCTCCCAAGGAACCGGTCGATCCCGCCAACAGCATGCTTTCTTACCCCGAATTTAAGTTTGGAAACATGCCTTACATAGCGCCGCGAGATTTTGTCCCCAGCGCCAGGCTGGCCAGGAAATCGCATAACGACCCGGCTTACATGGAGGAGTGGAATCGCTTCACCACATTGGAGGATTATAAAATTTCAGGAAAAACCAATGCCAACTGGGATTCGCTCGCGATTGATACCATGGCAACCTACTCCGAGCTTCGTTCCCTGCCGATCAATTCAGGCCACGCCATGGAACTTACCCAAATGGTTTCCAAACAAGCTGCTGAAGCGGTGAATGCGGGTTGCGACGATCCGCTCATTCGATATTTGTATGTGAGATATGTGGTCACGCAGCAGGATGGCATGACATCGACCCAGGTGGCTGAGAAATACACGGCAGTAGCCCGGGCGATTGAGCCATCGCATTACTCGCCGATCAGAAAATTGTATGCTTATTTACGCGCGGCCGATGCGGTCAGTAATGCTGATAAAAAGAATTTAGCGTTATCGGTGGATCTGAAGATGGGGGCTGTCCATCATTTGATCGGCGCATTGCATGACACGATGATTCCGCAACGGGAAGCCTCTGACGTTTGCAAACAAATGTGGTCGATTTGTCATAACAACAAGGCGGTGAGAGATCAAATCGAGGAGGAATTGATCCCTGCTTTGGTGAAGTTATGGCCTAAAGAAGCGTTTACATACCTTCTGAAAGGCGAGTTGTACAAAGAGAAGGCATGGGATGCCCGGGGCCGGGGTTACGCGGATTCGGTGACGCAGGCTGGATTCAAGAAGTTCGAAGAGCTACTGAAGGTAAGCGAGGAGGCGCTTAAAAAAGCGTGGGACCTTGATAAGAAGGATCCAGCAATTCCGGTGACGTTGATGGATGTTTACCTCGGCCTGGGATCGAAACCGGAAATGGAACGCTGGTTCCAGCGCGCGATGGAGATTGATCCCTCCAACATGCCGGCAGTGCAGGCGAAGTCATTTTTCCTGCAACCGAAGTGGTATGGGAGCGAAGAGGAAATGATTGCATTTGGCCGAGAGTGTGTTCGAAACAAAAAATGGAAAGGGGCAGTGCCAATCATGCTTTCAGATACACACGAAATCATTTGCGGATTCTACGATCCCAGCGAACGCGCGATGTATTGGAAGAAGCCGGGGGTGTGGGATGATCTTCACGCGAGCTTCGAACGGTTCTTTGAGCTGAATCCTGAAGCCGCAGGGGCCCGGCATAACTACGCCAGGGCTGCCTATCAATGTGGGAAGTACGATGCTTTCCTGGAACAGGTCGCATTGTTTCCAAACACCAACTATGTTTATTTTGGCGGGAAAGACCAATTCGACAATATGGTCAAAACGGCGAGCACCAGAGCGGCAAAGAAGTAGAAGAGACAAATCGGCAAAGGAACCTGGCACGAAAAGCAGGTCATATGGCCCTGATTTGAAGTGATCTGAAAAATAATTAAAATATTCTGAAAGAAATCGTGGGCTGGTTACGTATTCATAGTAACGGCGAATAGAATCGCCCTGCTATGTTGATCCAGAACGAAAAGAAATCAGACTTCGAAACCACCACCGTGAGGGTGGAGTTGGAAAGCGCATCAGAAGTGAATTATCGAATGTTGGATGAGGAAATGGAGAATCGCGGGTTCTCGCGCCTGATCAAGGGTTCGACAGGAGAGTCTTTTTTGCTGCCTGCCACGGAATACTCTTATCTGGGATCGAGCACGCCCATGGAGATCGTGAGGGAAGCGGAACTGGCAGCGATACGGACAGGAAAGAGGTATCAGATTTTGGCGACGAAGGGTGCCCGGGCATTTTGTTTGTGGGAGTGAGCGAGGGTGAGCTGTTAATGTTAAGGATGTCAGGAATGGCCGATGGCCGAGGGAACCCCAGTTTGGGAGGCTTGCAAAATTCGAAGGAAAGAACAATCTTGAGGAGTGAGTCACGCTCAAAAAAACAAGACCGTTCGAGTCCTTATCCTCCCGCAGGTGGTTCGGGACTTCGCTGGCGTCGCTGGCCGTGTTCGAAGTGCTGTAAAGGCGTCACCGCAATCAGTCACCTTTACTCAAGCGGAGAAACAGGTCCGATCTTTTCTTTTGGCTCACCCGAAGAAATAGGAGCCTAGGCAGAGCGACATTCTTCAAAAATGGGTGTTATCAGGTTCCGTGGAAACATCACTCAAAGTTTAGGGCGATCTCAATCGCTTCCATATCGCGGTAAAGCGTCATTCGTCTTTTTTTGGTGTTTCCGAATGGATTGCTGTTAAGCTTCGTCTCATTCACCACACTTTTGATGTGTTGCGATATTGCTCAATTATGAAATTGTCAGAATGTTTGCCCGTTTTCCGGGTCGGCTCCTTCCGTGCTCCACTTTTTGTTGCTTTGCTGTTCGCGGTGATTGCCGGTGGCAAGGTGTTGGCCGCTGACCCGCCCGGTGTTTTTCCGCCACAACCTGCTGTACCGGTCCTGAGTGCTGCTGATGAGTTGAAAACCATCAAACTCCCAGCTGGTTATCATCTCGAGTTAGTGGTGGGCGACCCGGTCATCAAGGAACCCGTGGTGGCGGCTTTTGATGGCAATGGCCGGATGTTTGTGGCGGAGATGCGGAGTTACATGCAGGACATCGATGGTAAAGATGAATTGACCCGGGTGAGCCGGGTTTCGCTTCACTGGTCGAGCAAGGGAGATGGGATTTTCGACAAACACACCGTTTTTGCGGATAATTTGCTTTTGCCTCGAATGATCCTTCCACTGGATCACGGGGCGGTGCTGGTGAATGAAACAGACAGCAGCGATATATGGTTATATCGGGATACCGATGGGGATGGCGTGGCCGACAAGAAAGAGCTCTGGTACGCTGGAGGGCCACGAGGGGGAAATTTGGAGCATCAACCAAGCGGATTGATTTGGGCAGTGGATAACTGGCTTTATACCAGTGTCAACGCTTTCCGTTTGCGGGCCTATGGCACGAATGTGGTAAGGGAGCCGACAGGGGCTAACGGGGGTCAATGGGGCGCCAACCAGGATAACTACGGGAAGATGTGGTTCGTCAACGCGGGTGGAGAAATGGGCCCGGTTAATTTTCAGCAACCCATTGTGTATGGTGCATTCCGATCCAAAACCCAATTTTCAGCGGACTACCTGGAAGTCTGGCCAGCCATAGGCCTGGGAGATGTGGAAGGGGGCTACCGACGTTTTCGTCCTGAAGATAAGACTCTGAACCACGTAACGGCTACCTGCGGGGGAGCTATATTTCGTGGTGACCGGTTACCGGAAGAATTGCGGGGCGATTTATTGTACGGCGAACCAGTGGGTCGGCTCATTCGTCGCAGCAAAGTGGAGGTGACCGATGGTGTTACCAAATTGACCAATCCTTATCAGAAAAGTGAGTTCATTCGAGCCACTGACCCGAATTTTCGCCCGGTCAACATGACGACTGGTCCGGACGGAACGGTTTACATCGTGGATATGTATCGAGGGATCATCCAGGAAGGGAACTGGGTCCGCGAAGGATCATATTTGCGCAATCCGGTGAAGCAATACAGCCTGCAGAACAACGTGGGACATGGGCGAATTTGGAGGCTTGTGCACGATGATTTCAAGCCGTCTGCTTTCCCCACCATGGATAGCGATTCAGCACAAGCGCTGGTAACGGAGCTGGCACATCCCAACGGATTTTGGCGAGATACGGCACAAAAACTTCTGATTTTGAAGGGTGATAAATCGGTTGTTCCCGCATTGCAAACGATGGCCAGAAGACACACCGATCACCTCGCGAGGCTTCATGCCCTTTGGACGCTGGAGGGACTGGATGCGATGGATGGCAAATTACTCCTGGAAAAAATGCAGGATACTCATCCCCAGATTCGGATCGCAGCCATTCGCATCAGTGAATCGCTCTATAAAAAAGGAGACAAGAGTCTAGCCCCGAATGTGCTGGCGATGGCGAAAGACAAGGATGCAAGTGTGGTGATCCAGTCCATGCTGACGGCTCACCTGCTGAAATTTCCTGAAGAAAAAACATTGATATCATCAATGACAAACGAAACAGCGACGGCAGGGCCGAGAGAAATAGCGCTGCAAATACTGGCCCCTCCGCCAGCGGTTGCCTCGACATTTTCGGCTGCGGACAAAAGGTTGATCGATCGCGGGGCGGCGATTTTCAAAGAACTCTGTTTTGCCTGTCATGGAGCGGACGGAAAAGGGACAAAAATGGATGGGGCAGCACCGGGAACGACAATGGCGCCGCCATTATCCAGGTCAAAAACGGTGGCGGGATACAAGGATGGAATTATCAGCGTGCTGCTGAAGGGACTGACCGGGCCGGTGGATAATAAAAAATATGATGCGATCATGGTTCCTATGGAAAGCAACGACGACCAATGGATTGCCGCAGTGGCCAGCTACGTGCGAAACAGTTTTGGAAACAATGCGCCAGTGATCGATGCTTCCGAAGTTGCGAAAGTAAGGGCTTCGATGAAATCAAGAATAGCGCCATGGACGGTTGAGGAGTTACAGGCGGCACTGCCGCAAGCATTGACCAACCGATCCCAGTGGAAGCTAACAGGGAGCCATAGGCCCGATGCACTGAAAGCGGCGGTGGATGGCAACAGCTCGACTCGCTATGATACGGGAGTTCAGCAAAAACCAGGGATGTGGGTCGAAGTAGAACTGCCCGAACCGGCGATTGTCTCCAATCTTCTGTTGGACAGCGCAAAATCGCCCCAGGATTATCCGCGCATTTACAAAGTGGAGCTATCCATGGATGGAACCCATTGGGATAAGCCCGTTGCCAGCGGACGAGGAATGAGGCCAGTGACCGAAATCAGTTTCGAGCCAACCAAAACTCGATTTATTCGAATTACTCAAAATGGAGTTGCCGAGGGTTTATTTTGGTCGATCCATGAACTGGATATTTATCAGCCCGGAAAAGTCGCTGCGGGGACGGCCCAGGCGAAATCGGCATTCGAATAATGATTTCGGATCAAGATTCAAAGCGTTTGCGAAATTCTGGATCGGTGGCATATTGTAGGCCTACCTCCTGTAAATGTCGTAGGACTTCTTTGTCTTGCCAATTAGGGGGTAATCTGAACAATTGATTATTATATCTACGCCCCAGAACGAAGTGAAGAGAAACGGGACTGAACTCATCCTGGTGACTAAAAGTTATGCGAAAGACAGCACACTGTTGAGCTGGTGGTGCATTCTTTCCACGTCGTTTCTTTTCCTGGCGGCAATGAGTGGCGCCCTATTTTTAACCAACCCGTGGCTGCGCGTTTTATGCAGTGTGATGCAGGGGCTTTTGACTCTGCGCCTGTTCGTCATTTACCATGATCAGCAGCACCACGCCATTCTCCCCAAGTCCCGTCTGGCAGAGGGTTTAATGCGGGTTTTCGGAATCTATACCCTGAGCGCGAGCAGCATTTGGCGGAGCTCGCACAATCATCATCACAATCACAACTCTAAACTGCGTGGATCACATATTGGGTCTTATCCCATCATGACTAAAACCCAGTTTGCCAAATCCTCCCCGGGCGCTCGTTTCCAGTACCTATTTATCCGGCATCCGGCGACCATCCTCTTTGGATATCTGTTTATGTTCATTTTCGGAATGTGCATCAACCCGTTGATGAACAACTTTCGAAAACATTGGGATTGCCTGATTTCTCTTCTGGCTCACATAGGGCTCGGAATCTTCCTTTGGGTCCGTTTTGACTGGCAGACGATGGTTTTGGTGCAAACTATTCCGCACCTCGTGGCCAGCGCCATTGGCAGCTACCTATTTTATGCGCAGCACAATTTCCCCGGTGTTACTTTTGCGGAAAGCGGAGGCTGGACATATGAGAAAGCAGCTTTGGAGTCGTCCAGTTTTCTAAAAACCGGTCCTATCATGCAGTGGTTCAGTGCGAATATTGGCTTCCATCATGTGCATCACTTGAATTCCAAGATTCCTTTTTACCGGTTGCCAGAAGTGGTGAGAGAAGTGCCCGAATTGCAGAATCCGAAAACCACCTCGCTAAGCCCCATGGAAATCATTCGTTGCCTGCGACTGAAGGTTTGGGACAGTGACTTGCAAAAGATGGTGCCCCTTTCCAAGGGTTGAATAGTTCCATCTCCGGGGTTTTCACGCCTTCCGACGATCTGATTTGAATCGCCTACAATCGGTTCTTTCCATAGCTTTGATCACGTATGGCAATCGAGAAAGATCCCGAATCCAGCAATGATCGTCCCAAAAAAGCAAGTCGGCCGAGATTGCGACCGAAAAATATCCTGGTGCCGCTGGATATGTCACCCGAATCAATCAAAGCCTTAAAGTACGCAGTTCCTTTCGCGGAACAATTTGGGGCCAAGCTGCGGACATTGTTTGTGGTGGAGCTGAGTCCGCTTGTTAGCATCACGGGGATGGACTACGTGGGATTAACCATTTCCGAGCAGGAAATAGTCAAGCGCGTGATGACACGGCTGGCCGCGATAGTGGATCTTCATCATACGGAGAAACTGGCTATTGAAGCGGAAGTGCGTACAGGCAAACCTGTGGATGAAATTGTAAGATACGCGGCAGAAACAGATACCGACCTGATTGTTTTGTCGACCCACGGCCATAGTGGAATGAAGCGAATGATGCTGGGAAGTGTGACCGAAAAAGTGGTGAGGCACGCTCCGTGCCCGGTTTTGGTGCTGAGAGATAAAGAAAGGGACTTCGTTTAACGGAGGTGAGTTTTGGTCGAAAGCCCAAATTTTCAGGCCAGAGTTTGAAGAGACTGCTGGAAACTTTGCAGAAGTTGCTTTGAAAGAGGAATTCACCTAGAGTGGTGCGAACTTTATGAAGAAATTTATTCGTTTGGCTATTGCCGTGGTGCTTGTTGCCGGAGCCGTCTCCGTCCAGGCGGAAGATAAAAAGGCTGATCCCAAAAAGGACGCGAAGGAAGCAAAAGCGAAACCTTATCCGCTAAAAAACTGTGTTGTCTCGGATGAGGCATTTGGCGGCGACATGGGCGAACCTTTTGTTTTCACCTACAAAGGGCAGGAAATGAAGTTGTGCTGTAAAAACTGCAAAAAAGACTTTGATAAAGACCCGGAGAAATTCATCAAGAAGATGAAGGTAGAAGAGAAAAAGGCCGCGAAGAAATAATTGTTTGGCGCAGCCCTACTGAAGGTTTGTTTTGTTATTCCACACAGTCGCTCTGACTCACTGGTCAGGGCGTTTCCCGGCAAGCGAAGTTCTGGTCGTGGAAATTTCTTCTCTCTGCGGTGATAGGCCAATCCATTTGGCGTGGAAGCAGTTACATTGCTGGCTGGCTGGTTTTTCACTGAGCGGAGTCATGGGGAGCGGCATTCCGGCAACAAGTGATCAAGACATTTCGCACAGGAAGAATAAGACTCCTCTTGCCTAAGTGGGCACTCTAGGGCTTACTTTCAAGCCGTTAATCTGAACCGATGAATCCTGAACTGTTAGCCAAAGCAAAATCGCTGGGTTTTTCCGATCGCCAAATTGCTCATCTTACGGGAACGACCGAGGATGCCATACGAGCTGAGCGCAAGAGAATTGGCCTTATTCCAAGTTACCGCCTGGTGGACACCTGCGCCGCCGAATTTGAAGCTTATACTCCGTATTTTTACTCTACCTATGATCGTGGCGATGATGAGAGCCGCCCGTCAGACCGCAAAAAAGTAATGATCCTTGGCGGGGGGCCAAATCGAATCGGGCAGGGGATCGAATTTGATTATTGCTGCGTACATGCAGCTTTTGCACTGAAGGAAGATGGTTTTGAGACGTTGATGGTGAACTCGAATCCTGAAACGGTTTCGACGGATTACGATACCAGCGACAAGCTCTATTTCGAGCCATTGACGCTCGAGGATGTGTTGAACATCTACGAGCGTGAAAAGTGCTGGGGTGCGATTGCCCAGTTTGGCGGTCAGACACCGTTGAATTTAGCTCTCGGCCTGCAGAAGAACGGGGTGAATATCATCGGCACTTCGCCGCAGAGCATTGAAGTGGCGGAAGACAGGAAGCTTTTTGCCGCCATGCTGAACAAGCTGGATATTCCTCAACCGCCCAATGGTCTGGCTACCAACGAGGCGGAGGCGCTCCAGGCTTCGAAGAAGCTGGGTTACCCCGTGTTGGTTCGGCCTTCCTTTGTGCTTGGCGGTCGAGCGATGCAGATTGTTTATTCTGATAGCGAGCTTTCTCACTACATGCGTTTTGCGGTGGAAGCCTCTCCGGAGCGCCCGGTGCTGGTGGATAAGTTTTTGGAAGATGCCACGGAGGTGGATGTGGATTGCATCACGGATGTTGGGCAGTTTAGCGGCGCGAATGAAGGTACGATAGTCATTGGCGGCATGCTGGAACATATCGAGTTTGCCGGGGTGCACTCAGGAGACGCGGCCATGGTGCTGCCACCCCATACCCTGGAACAAAAGGTCATCGATAAAATTCGTGAGTATACCCATGCCATGGCGCGAGAGTTGAAGGTCATAGGCTTGATGAACGTGCAGTACGCAGTCAAAGGCGACGTGGTTTATGTGTTGGAAGTGAATCCACGTGCTTCACGGACCGTTCCATTTGTCAGCAAATCGATCGGTGTTCCGTTGGCCAAATTGGCAGCCAGAGTGATGGCTGGAAAGACACTGGTAGAATTAGGTTTCACTGAGGAAGTGTGGACCAAACACTGGGCGGTGAAGGAATCGGTGTTTCCGTTCAATCGTTTCCATGGACAGGATATATTGCTTTCGCCTGAAATGCGATCCACGGGAGAAGTGATGGGCCTGGACGCCGACCTGGGAGTTGCCTACGCCAAGTCACAGATGGCGGCAAACTCGCCCTTGCCAACCAGCGGAAAGGTTTTCATTAGTGTCAGCGATGCTCATAAGTCCAAGGTGGCGGAGATCGCGAAGCTCTATATCGATCTCGGCTTTGAACTGGTCTCCACCAGCGGCACGGCTTCAGTGCTGGAAAAAGCAGGTCTAAAAGTGCAACGGGTCTCCAAACTTTCGGAGGGAAGGCCGAATGCGATCGATCTATTGAAAAATAGAGAGATTCAATTGGTCATTAATACCCCGGCCGGGCAGAGTCCACGAGCGGACGAGGTGAAGAT
>JAQGOY010000112.1 GCA_028293375.1 Verrucomicrobiales bacterium
GATGCTTCCCGTCGACGCTCATTTTAAATCATCATAGAACCCTTTTAAGCATGCTACAAACAGGCGGTGGGCTTTTACTTTACCGTATTTTGTTGGAAAGTCATGAATATTCGGGCCGTCATAACCAAGGATCACCACTTTTCCAGCAATGGCGCCTGGCGGAGCCGTTTTATCCAGAATCAAATGGAAAGGAATGTACGAAATCTTTGCCGGGTCGGGCAAATCAACGGTTACTTCGTCATCCGTATTGATGGATGCTGATTTTCCTCCAAAAGCAACTTTCCTGCCTGGTTCAATCTTTGCCGTTTGACCAGTAGCGGCTTCGACACAGCAAAGCCAGAGTGATTTTACCTGCTTGCCCATGTAAGGCTCATGCATCGGGATCACGCTCGTCGAAGCATCCACAAATCCAAGATCGTTCGCATGCTCCAGAATCATAGGGGTTGGGATCCACCCTCTTGCAGCCAAACTGCTTCCAGGGCCTTGGACATCCACCATGAAAAAACGAGATGGAAGAACATTCGGACGCGGTTCCTCACGCAAACACGCTTCCAAAATGACCGGCAGGTTTGTAAAGGACCTGCCCAGCCTGCGATCAGTCTCTTCCTTCTTCGACTGATCAAAGAAAAACTTGAAAACAACCGCTTTAGCCTTCGCTTCAGCCAATCTTTCAACTGCGTCCGCAAATAAAGCTCGATCAAGCGGTATCTCTCCAAATTTTTGCTCAGACACCTTATCGACGAAGACCACCACGAAATTTTCCTCGAACTTTCCGGCCCGCACAGAATGGGAGAAAAGGCCCGCCGTCAATAAGGCACAAATTAAAATCCGAAGACAGCTGAGAGTGGTGATTTCGCACTCGCGGTTGCGCAGAAGTTTAAAGTATTCGGTTCGTTGCTCTGATCGTGAGTTGATAATTCAGATCTCTCCTTTATTATCACACCTGTTTGGATCCCGGCGTCTCATTCAACACCGCCCAAAACGTTCCCAACTGCCTCACCGCATCCACAAACTGATGAAACTCCACTGGTTTCACCACGTAGGCATTCACCCCATTTTCATAACTCTGAACCAGATCCTGTTCTTCTCTCGACGAGGTCATGATCACTATCGGTATGGCTTTTAAAAACGGATCGCTCTTGATTTGCTTCAATACCTCCAACCCATCCAGCCGCGGCATCTTCAAATCCAGCAACACCACCGCCGGCGGTCCATCGTTGCGACCCGCAAAAGGTCCGCGGCAATAAAGGTAATCCAATGCCTCCACCCCATCGCGCAATGTCACAATTTCGTTGGCCAGGTGGTGCGCCTCCAGGGCATCAATTGCCAGTTCGAGGTCTCTCGGGCTGTCGTCGACTAATAATATACGTTTGAGTTTCCCCATAATATTCCTCAATTAAACCAAACTCATCGGTGCCGCCGAGAGCGTAAAATAAAACGTCGCTCCCTCATTCACCGCCGCCCTGGCCCATACCTTTCCGCCGTGTCTCTTGATGATTCTTCGCACTATGGCCAGGCCGATCCCGGTCCCTTCAAATTCTTCCGCCCGATGCATTCTTTGGAACACCCCAAATAATTTTTCTGCATAAACCATGTCAAACCCCGCCCCGTTGTCCTTGATAAAAAAGACAAGCTGCCCCTGTTCTTCCCCATTGCAGCCGATTTCAATAATCGCTGGATTCCGTTTTCGCGTGTACTTGATCGCATTTCCCAGCAGATTAGCCAGCACCTGCCGCAACATCGCCTCATCTCCGCGAATAGCAGGCAATGCACCAAGGCTCCATTGAATATTCCTATCCTTGCTCTCCAGTTCCAGCGCGGCAATGCTCTTCTTTATTAAATCGGCCATATCTACCGAAGTCATTCTCAACTCCGTTCGGCCCATCCGCGAAAACGAAATCAAGTCGTCGATCAATTGCCCCATCTCTACGCTCGCTTGTCCTATGGTCTTGAGATACCGCTCTCCCTTTGCCGAAAGTTGACCTTTCGTTTCGTTGCCCAGCATCTGCACATACCCATGGACATGACGCAATGGAGCTCTCAGGTCATGCGATACCGAATACGAGAACGATTCCAATTCCTGGTTCGCCGACTCCAGGGCATGCGTCCTTTCCTTGACTCGATTTTCCAGCTCGTCGTTCAGTCTTCTTAGCGCCTCTTCCGCTTCTTTCTGCACGGTAATATCCAGCAATGATCCCAATATTGCCTGGCCTCCGTTGAAATTGGATCGAGAACCAAATACCTCGATATGCAAAAGCGCTCCATTTCGATGTCTGCCCCTCAACGAATAACGCATATGAGGAACCTCACCAGATAGCCGCTTTTGTATGTTGCCCTCAACCAGCGCCCGGTCTTCTTCGATGATCAAATCATTTGCTGGCTGTGCCAGGAGTTCCTCGGTGGAGTAACCAAATATCTCAGTCATCTTGGGATTCACATAGACGAATCTGCCCTCCTGAATGATATAGATCCCCACCAGCGATTGCTCCACCAGAGCGCGGAATTTGGCCTCGGTTGCAGCCAGGTCTGCCGTCCGTTCCTGGACACGGCTTTCCAACTCTCCATGCGCTTTTCTCAGTGCCTCTTCACCGATCCGCATTTCTGTGATATCACGCCCGCTCGCGTAAATCAGGCCTTCTTCCAAATACGGCTGAGCCTTCCACGAAATCAATCTCCACTGCCCATCTTTGCGTCGATACCGATTCTCAAATTGAAATAGGAAATCACCGGTTCCGAGTTTCTTGATGGCTTCCAGCGTCGTTTCGCGGTCATCCGGATGGATCAATTGCACAATCGGCTGTTCCAGTATTTCCGCGGCCGTGAACCCCAGTGTCGTGGTAAAGGCTGGGTTCACTCTCCGAAAATAGCCCGTCATATCCGCCACACACAACAAATCCAGGGAGAGATCGAAAAACCGCTCTCTTTCCGCCTCCACTCGAGCTCGGGCTATATCCGCGTGATACAGGAAACGGGCGCTCCAAAGTATCAAAAGGCCTAATAAGGAAATATTGGCGATCGTATAAAGTGTAACCCCTACTTCCGCTCCGTAAAAACCAAGACGTTCTCCCTCCAGCCGCAACCACCCTATCAGGGAGAGCGCAACCACCATCGCAGGAAACAATCCTCTCAGCAGGAGTCCCCCGGTACTGTCACTCCGGACAATCGCCATAATTCCCTGGTCTTTTCTCATCAACAAAACAGCCACCCCTGAAATGAAAAAAAGGAATGCAGTGTGCAATGCCATGGGAATAAATGATCCCATGCTGTAAAAGAACTGCACCTTGTAGGCGTAACCCAATAGCGCAAAGAAGGAATTGAATACCACCACCACCGCAACCACCTCGCCAAAACGAAATCCGCGCGGGCTTTTCAATTGCATGAACAAAAACGCACCTCCCAGCATCACAAAATTAAGCGCCGTGTTTGGCGCCATTCGATTGGGTCGTAGTGGATTGTCAGGTATGAGTTTGTTGGAAAACAGAACTTGATCCAGGCCCCAATTCCCTTTCAACAGATAATTGACCATTACCGCTGCGCCTGAAATAAACACAAGGGTCGCGCAAGCTCTCATGCCCCATCCGAAAGGCTGCTTATGGCTCGATGCATCCTGAAAACTGCGTAAAACAAAAAAGGCTCCCACCAGCACGAAACACACTGCGCTCAATGGGTTCATCGACACCAGGCTCGGAAGGATACGCTTCAACCGTTCAGCGTCCATCGCCCACCCCATCAGAACACAGATTCCTGTCATGATGCAAATAAAGCCCGCCGCCACTGGCCACCATGTGAGCCAATTGCGCAGCCACCCACTCATTGCTTTTTCAAAATCTTTTAACAAACGTCAGTGCAACTTTCAGCTTTATGAAAACACGAGCGCCATTTCGTTGGAAAACCATTTACCCCATAAAACGAGCGTCACGGATTTTGAACACCATATGGTGAGTGAATAGTCTATAGTGCCTTCCCCCTGCGCTCTTCCATTCAAAAAAACACCATCCTCATATATAGAATACGTAACGAGAACGTGGTTTCTTTCAGAAAAAGTAAAAATAGCTTTACCGATACCCTAGACCACACAAAGAAATTTACAATAAATGCATTTCGCCACCTCCTCCTCTATCTACCGGTAGAGCGCCAAAGTCCTCAATGAGATTCCGAAACCGCGCCCGCCTGGGCCACCACTTTACGGAGAAGCGGAACAAGCAGCGTCGTTATTCCCATGCACAGGGCAATCACCAGGAATGCGTCCGAGAAGGTTTGCACTTGTGCTTCGCGCCAGGCCAGGCCCCACAATTTCTTTATGGCAAAGGCATGTCCATGAACAATATCTCCTCCTGAATAGCTGGCGAAGCGGGTGCCGATTTTTTCCACCGCAAGGTTCGCCTGGGAATTTGCCCCGTTCATATGTTCAGCCAATCGATAAAAATGAAGATTCGCGCGGTCATTCAACAAGGTTCCACAAATGGCGATTCCAATCGCTCCTCCCAGGTTGCGTGTCAGGTTAAAGAGGCCGCTGGCCGATCTTAAAAGCAGCGGAGATAGCTCCCCAAGGGTGAGTGTCACCACCGGTGCCACTGTGAACTGCTGCGCAAAACCGCGGATCGCCTGGGGTATCAACAATTCTTTCCAGCCCCAATCGTGTGTGATTGGCGTAAATTCCCAGATGCCCACCGTAAAACAAGCGAATCCAAACATCAGCAGCCATCGCAATTCGTAACGTTTGGCGCACCAAACATAGATCGGTATGGCCAGCAGTTGAAATACGCCCGTGGAGAAAATCGACTCGCCGATCTGCAAGGCGCTATAACCGCGCACATGCCCAAGAAACATCGGCGTAAGAAAAATCGTGGAAAAAATCCCTATTCCTCCCACAAATGAAAACAAGCAACCCAATGCAAAATTTCTGTTTTTTAAAGCCCTCAGGTCCACCACCGGGTTGCCAAAAGTCAATTCGCGCCAGACAAACGCCACCGCGCTCAATCCACAGATCCACGCCGTGGTCAGGATGGTTCGATCTTGAAACCAATTCCACCTGGGCCCTTCTTCAAGGGTATATTCCAGGCAGCCGAGAAACGCAGCCATCAACGCCATCCCAATGTAATCCGCGCCGCGCAGCAGTGAAAAATCCACTTTGTCGATCCGCACCATGATCGGCACCAGCACTGAGACGACGATCCCCGGGACAAGGTTCACAAAAAACAACCAATGCCAGGAATAATGGTCAGTGATCCAACCGCCGAGCGTAGGCCCCATGGTCGGCGCTAATGATGCCAGCGCCCCCACCACCGCCGCTGCGATCACTCTCAGGTGTCCTTTGAAATAAAAAAATGCCGTCGTGAATACTGTGGGGATCATCGAGCCTCCCAAAAATCCCTGCATCGCTCGAAAGATGATCATGCTCCTCAAATCCCAGGCCATCCCGCACAGCAGGCTCGCCGCCGTGAATCCGATAGCAGAAAAGCAAAAAAGCCAGCGCGTTGACAAAACCCGCGACAACCATCCCGACAACGGGATGACAATGATCTCTGCGATTAAATAGCTCGTCTGCACCCACGCCGTCTCATCAGGTCCTGCCGATAAACCACCCCCTATATCTTTTAGGGATGCGGAAACGATTTGGATGTCCAGCATGGCAATGAAAAAACCGATGCACATGATGGAGAAAATAAAAACTCTTCTTGGAATGGAGAGTTCCTCCGCAGTTTCAATCCTATCCTTCTTTTTCGGCAGTATCTCAGCTTTCATAAACCAGCCTTCGTTTGGTCTTGCGTTTCCACTTCAGCAACCACCGAAAGCCCGGGCCTCAAAACGGCCGCGTCTACCGATGAATCATCGAGCAGGATGCGAACCGTCACTCGTTGCACGATCTTGGTGAAGTTACCAGTGGCGTTTTCTGGTGGCAGCAAACTGAAGAGCGATCCGGTGGCTGGAGCTATGCTCGCCACATGGCCGCGCAGTATTTTCCCAGGCAATAAATCGACCTTGATTTGAGCCGCATCACCTGCCCGAATTTTTCCAATCTGACTTTCTTTAAAATTTGCATCCACCCAAATTCCATGTGCGGGCACTATCGAGAGAACCTGGGAACCTGTCGTGGCGTAAGCACCCTCCCGGGCGCTTTTGTTCCCTACCAGCCCATCTATGGGAGCCCGCACTTCCGTATAACCAAGGTTGAGGAGTGCCACTTCGCGATCCGCTTGTGCCAGCGATAAGCCGGCCTGTATCTGTTCCTTTTGAGTGTCTAAAACTTCAAGATGCCTTTTCGCCGCTTCCAGGTTGGCTTGCGCTGCCTGCTGTTTGGCAAAGGCCTGTTTAAAATCGGAATCGGCCTTTTGAAGTTCCTGCGTGGAGATAACAGAATCTGCGGAAAGTTTGGTATAACGAGCCAGGTCATCGCGTGCTCGCACCGTTTCCGCCTCGGCTGCCGCCACTCCCGCCTGCGCCTGGGCCACCAATGATTCCTGCCACCGATAGGTCGCGTCCTGGTTCACCAGCGTGGCTTTCTGGATGGCAACCGCCGCATCTGCCTTGTTCAATGCGGCCCGATAGTCCCGCTCATCGAGCTTCACC
>JAQGOY010000217.1 GCA_028293375.1 Verrucomicrobiales bacterium
GTGGTCTACAATCACACTGCGGAGGGAAATCACCTGGGGCCGACGCTGAGTTTTAAGGGAATAGATAATGCTTCCTATTACCGATTAGTGAAGGACGACAGGCGTTACTACATGGATTACACAGGCACCGGAAACACGTTGAACCTGGTGCATCCGCGAGTGTTGCAACTGGTGATGGACAGTCTGAGATATTGGGTTACAGAAATGCATGTGGACGGTTTTCGATTCGACCTGGCGCCCGCACTGGCAAGGGAGTTGCATGAGGTGAGCAAATTGTCGGCTTTTTTCGATGTGATTCACCAGGACCCGGTAATTTCGCAGGTGAAACTGATTGCAGAACCATGGGATGTGGGTGAAGGCGGATACCAGGTGGGGAATTTCCCGGTGTTATGGTCTGAGTGGAACGGTAAGTACAGAGATTCGCTGCGACGCTACTGGAAAGGAGATGAGGGTTTGATCAAGAAACTGGGGAACAGGCTTTCGGGGAGCCCAGACCTTTACGAAAGCTCGGGAAAACGGCCGTACGCTAGTATTAATTTTTTAACTTCGCACGACGGATTTTCGTTGCACGACCTGGTTTCCTACAACGACAAACATAACGAAGCGAACCGTGAAGATAACAAGGACGGGGACAACAATAACAACTGCTGGAATTGCGGGGCGGAAGGCACAACCGATGATGAACTGGTTCTTCGACTCAGGCGGAGACAGATGCGAAATATGCTGACATCGCTCTTTCTTTCGCAGGGAGTGCCGATGCTGAGTGCAGGCGACGAATACGGAAGGACGCAACGGGGCAACAATAATGCTTATTGCCAGGATAGCGAGATAAGCTGGTTGAGGTGGGACAGAAGCGAAGATGAGGAGCGTCAAACGGATTTTGTCAAAAAGCTGATTCAATTCCGCAACGAACATCCGGTGTTTCATCGAGAAAAATTTTTCCAGGGACGGGAAATTCGAGGGAGCGGGGTAAAAGATATCATGTGGTTAAATGGAAATGGCGAAGAGATGACAGATGACGAGTGGAATACCCGGTTCATTCGGTGCCTTGGAGTTTTTTACAGCGGCGAATTTCTGGAAGGCAAAGACGCGAAAGGCGCACCCATTCGCGACGACAATTTTTTGCTTTTGCTAAATGCGCATCACGAGCCAGTGAACTTCACATTACCAAAGCCGAAAGGAACCTCGTGGGAGGTGGTGATTGACACGATCGACGAAGCGGGGTTTGTGCTGCAGCCGGAATACTTCGAACTGGGCTCGAGCATTGAGGTGGAACCACGCGCGTTGTTGTTGCTCAAACTAGTCTCGCCAGAACCACATCCAGATGATGAGCTCTCGCAGATGGTGAAGAAAACCATAAGAAAGAATCGAAACGTGGGAGAGTAGCAATTCATGGATCGATTCAAGCAGGGCGCATTTTTTATCGGAGAGGGCGTTCGGTTTACGACCTGGGCGCCGACTTGCGCACGAGTATCAGTGCAGATCCTGAAAGATCGGGAGGAAGTCGCGAGGGAGGTGGAGCTTGAGAAGAAAGGAGGAGGGTATTTTTCGGGAATCGACCCCCAGGCGGTTGCCGGGACGCTTTATAAATACAAATTAGGAGACGATTTATTTCCGGATGTCGCTTCACGGTTTCAGCCATTTGGAGTGCATGGGCCTTCAGAGGTGTGCGATGAGAAATTCGAATGGAAACAAGCTACCGCTCGGCTGTCGCCTCCACAGGAATGGATAATTTACGAGTTGCACGTCGGGACATTCACCCCGGAGGGGACGTTTCTCTCAGTGATCGGCAAGTTGAAGTGGTTGAAGGATCTGGGAATCACGGCAATCGAGCTCATGCCAGTGGGAGATTTCGCAGGGGACAGGAACTGGGGTTATGACGGAGTGCTCCCTTTCGCCCCGGCTCGTTGTTATGGAAGACCGGAGGATTTGAAAGCATTGGTCGATGCGGCCCACGGTTATGGAATCAGTGTCCTATTGGATGTTATCTATAACCATCTGGGGCCGTCGGGGAATTATTTTCAGAATTTCAGCCCTTACTATTTTACTGAGAAGCATCGAAGTTTCTGGGGGAAGGGTTTGAATTTTGACGATGTGGAGTCCAGGGCGGTGCGCGACTATTTCATCGATAACGCGAAATACTGGGCGGAGGATTTTCATATCGACGGGGTGAGGTTGGACTCGACACATTCGATTATCGATCATTCAGCGAAGCACATCCTAAATGAGATGGCGGAGTGCCTGCATCAACATGGAGTGCATATCATCGCGGAAGATGAGCGGAACATGGCGAATCTTTTCACGGATAAGAGGCATTTGAGGCATGGATTTGACGGGGTATGGGCGGATGATTTTCATCATACCATAAGAGTGGCGCTGACTGGGGAAAGGCATTCCCACTTCGGAAGTTTCAACGGGACAGCAGCAGAGCTAGCGGATTTGCTGGACCATGGGTGGCTTTATCGAGGGAGTCATTATCCGCATTGGAAGCGAGCCCGAGGTTCACCGTGCAAACATTTGGAACCGTCTTCGTTTATTCATTGCATATCGAACCATGACCAGGCGGGGAATCGTCCGCATGGAGAGAGGCTGAACCATCTGATTGGCGCGGACGCCTATCGATCGATGTCAGCATTGCTGTGCCTGTCACCGTTCACGCCGATGTTTTTCATGGGCCAGGAATGGGCAGCATCGACGCCCTTTTTATTCTTCACCGATCATGAACCGGAACTGGGCAAAAAAATTGCACCCGGACGAAAAGAAGAATTTAGAAAGTATGGCTGCAATTACCCTTCGGAAGTGCTGGAGAGCATGCCAGACCCGCAGGAATGGAGCACGTTTGAAGGTTCGAGATTGAATTGGGCCGAACTGGATAAACCAGAACATGCGGCGTGCCTGGAACTGCATCGCGAATGCCTGCGGTTGCGAAAACTAAACACCAGCAAGAACCATCATTCGCGGGATAAATGGAAAGTGTTCTGCATAGCCAATCGCGCGGTAGCGATCCTATTTGGGACCGATGGGATGGATCAGCAATTGGTGGTGGCAACGGTATGGGCTCCATTGCGTGTCTCACTTCGGGATATTGGATTTTCAAAAGCGCCGGGCAGGTGGAAGATATTACTCTCTTCAGATGAACAGCGGTTTGGGGGGAGAAGCGAAGATGCGTTTGACGAGTCAACTCAAACGATCAACTCTAACAAAGCTCAAACCTGGGTATTTACGCGAAAAATGACATGAACACGGAAAATTCATTACAAGGGAAGACAGCACTGATTACTGGCGCGGGATCAGGGATTGGCAGAGCAACTGCACTGTACCTCTCGCGAGCAGGAGTGCGAGTGGTGGCGTTGAGCCGAACGGAATCGGAATTGCTAAGCCTGAAAAGTGAAGCAACAAATTCAGAGATTATCCCGGTGGTGGCGGACGTGGGATCGAGTGAAAGCTTGAAAGCGGCGATCGCTTCGATGAAAGAGAAAGTGACGACGCTGGATTATGTTTTTGCCAATGCCGGAATCAACGGGGTTTGGGCACCCATCGAAGACCTTACCGAGGACGAATGGGAGCAGACTTTGCGGATAAACTTAACCGGAACCTTTTTGACGGTGAAGTATGCCCTGCCCTTTTTTAAACAAAAAGGTTCGATTGTTATCAATGCTTCCGTGAATGGCACACGCATGTTCAGTAATACAGGTGCCTCGGCTTACGCGAGTTCCAAGGGTGGACAGGTTAGCTTTGCCAAAATGATGGCGTTGGAATTGGCCAAACGACAAATACGGGTCAATGTGATTTGCCCGGGATGGATTGAAACGAACATCGACAAGAACACTCAGAAACGAAGCCTGGAGGGGTTGCGGCCCCCGATTATTTATCCGGAGGGGTCTGTGCCGCTCAAGAATGGGGGGCCTGGAAGCGCGGATGAGGTCGCCCAACTTGTGTGGTATCTTTTTTCCGATCTTTCATCGCACGTGACAGGAACGGAAATATTTATTGATGGCGGGGAGTCTCTGATGGAAGGTTAGGCATGCCTCGTTCCATTCGCCTGCCTGTTCAGTCACTCCTAATCTGCCTGATTTCGACCTTGTCGGTCTTCGCTGCGGATGTTCTCCCGGCAAAATCCGGTTCGGATTATGAAACGCGAGCTGACCATGATCCCAATGGCATCGGAGTTTTCTATATGGGACGGGAGATCGCGCATGTGATGGGACACCAGGCGGCAGACTGGCTGGAGCGTCCGAACCGCGAAGAGGAAGAGAACACCACCCTGATGGTGAAGCTTTTGTCACTAAAACCAGGAGACAAGGTAGCTGATATCGGAGCCGGGACGGGATACGTAACGCGCAAAATGGCTCCAAAGATTTTGCCGGGCGGATCAGTCTACGCTGTTGAGATTCAGCAGGAGATGCTGGATATCCTCACCAACAAGCTGGCCGGTGTGGGAATAACGAATGTAGTGCCTGTCTTGGGTACGATAGAAGACCCGAAACTTCCCGCAAAATCGCTGGACATGATCATCATGGTGGATGTCTACCATGAGTTCGATCATCCACTGGAAATGACCCGCTCCATGACGGCCTCGCTAAAAGTGGGTGGAAGGCTGGTGTTTGTGGAGTATCGATTGGAGGACGCGAAAGTGCCGATCAAACTGGTGCACAAAACGAGCGTGGAGCAGATCAAAAAAGAAATGTCGATTCATCCGCTGAAATTCGTGAAAAGCCTGGAGGATCTGCCCTGGCAGCATGTGATCATTTTTGAACGAACCAGGTAACCAAGTAATTTTGGTTTGAACGAGGTCGTAAAAAAACCCGGCCCTCGCAATGAGGACCGGGTTATGAAAGAAACTTCGGACTAGAATTTACCGCCGTAGACAGCGTTGTCACCGAGCAACTGTTCGATGCGCAAGAGTTGATTGTACTTGGCGACGCGATCTGTGCGGCTGAGCGAACCGGTCTTGATCTGACCAGCGTTGGTAGCCACGGCGATATCAGCGATGGTGGCGTCTTCAGTTTCACCGGAGCGATGACTGATGACTGCAGTGTATTTGTTTTCCTGGGCCAGCTCGACGGCGTCAAGAGTTTCGGTGAGGGAACCAATCTGATTGACCTTCACCAGGATGGAGTTGGCGACGCCCTGCTCAATTCCTTGCGGAGGAATTTCACGTTGGTGACGAAAAGATCATCGCCGACGAGTTGAATCTTATCACCGAGCTTGTCGGTCAATAACTTCCAGGTGGCCCAATCGTTTTCAGCGCAGCCATCTTCAATGCTGATGATAGGATATTTGGAGGTGAGCTCTGCGTAAAAATCGACGAGTTCATCACCGGTCAATTTGCGACCGCTACTTTTCTTGAAAACGTAGCCGTTGGTTTTGGCATCAAAGAATTCGGAGGAAGCAACGTCGAGAGCCAGGAAAATCTGCTTGCCTGCTTTGTAGCCGGCATCTTTAGTGGCCTGAAGGATGACTTCAATGGCGGCTTCGGCGCTGTCCAACTTCGGTGCGAATCCACCTTCGTCTCCAACCGCAGTAGAGAGACCTTTCTTTTTCAAGACTGCCTTGAGGGCGTGGAATATTTCAGTGATCGCCTGAAGGCCCTGCGAGTAGGTCTGGAAGCCCTTAGGAACAATCATGAATTCCTGGAAGTCAATTGGAGCGTCAGAATGGGCACCTCCGTTGATGACATTGGCCATCGGGACTGGAAGCACTTTGGCATTAGGCCCGCCAAGATATTTGAATAAGGGAATCTGGAGAAGTTCTGCGGCGGCTTTGGCGTTGGCCAGTGAAACAGCCAGAATGGCATTGGCGCCGAGTTTCGATTTGGTCTCGGTACCGTCGAGTTCGAGCATGGTGCGATCAACCGTGAGCTGATCAAGCGCATCCTGACCTTCAAGCACAGGAAAAATCTTGTCGGTCACATTTTGAACAGCTTTGGAAACGCCTTTTCCCAAATAACGGGTTTTGACGCCGTCGCGCAGTTCAAGTGCTTCGTGTTCACCGGTGCTGGCGCCGCTTGGGACGGCAGCACGGCCCATGGAACCATCCGCCAGGATGACATCCACCTCAACCGTAGGGTTACCCCGTGAATCAATGATCTCTCGTGCTTGGATATCGACAATAGTGCTCATAAAATTATTTAACGCCCGCGCATCATAGGAGGCGATAGACGAGAGTCAAGAGAGTTGAAAAACGCAAAAAGCGAGAAATTCAAGATAAAATAGAAAACCCGGCAAGGAAAACGGGGGCGAACTTTGGAATTCGCCGATCTGAATGGAGCTGACTCATGAAGACTCCTGTGAATTCAAGCGTGACTTCGCAAAGAGTTAAGGTTTTGCCGGGCCCTTTGGCATAGCTCCTAGCGGCCCTGCGAACATGAGTGTCTCCCACGGGAATTTTGCATCGTGACCGGTAATGGAATTCAAGGTGGCGCTTTCAGCATTCAAAATCTCAATGACTTTCCGGGCATATGCATCGTTTCCAGTCAGCCGCCATGCCAGGGCCTGGGTGTAGGCAGCAATTGCATCCTCCCCGAGTTCTTTGGCGCCGCTCCAATTACCCTGTAGATCACGAACCACGATGGCCTGAGGACGGGCTCTCCAGGAATTGGAGGCGAACCGGGAATTGACCAAATGATCGAATTCCTTTTTCCACGGTTGCTCAACTTTTTGGATTTTGTCCCGGATAAACTGGAATTCGGCATCGGAATGCAACATTCCGGGATGAGTGAATGCGGTTTTTGATGTTGGGCTTAGTGTGGTTTGGGATCTTTTCAAATGCTTGTCCGCAAAGGCAAGATACTGTGTCCAATCATAATCCAGGACATCATGCCCCCCGGCACGAACATGATAACCGATTTGTCCCTGTACGCTGACATTGGTCGCGGGCCATCGATTGGTGGGCAAACCATCTGTTCCCAGGAAACGATAAACTTTATCAGCCTCCCTGGCGGCGGTGAATTCCCCCTCGGCATCTGCTCCTTTGTCATCGAAAGCGCTTCCGATATAGACGGGCCTCGGGGCAATGAGTGCAATCAGCTCGTGTTGATCAAAAGGAAGAGTCGTGTCCTGATCATTATATTTGCCAAAGTTTTTGGCATACCAATGGGGAAATACGGTGTTTAATCTTTTGATATTCTCCCCCACCCCGCGATGAAAGAGCTTGGCGCCGCCAGCTCCTGATTCGTTGCTCAGGACCACAGCGAAACGGGTATCGTTTGCGCCAGCCCAGAGAGCCGCTTTGCCCAACCTGGACCAACCGAAGAGGACAACCTGGTGTGGGTTAACAACGCGATCTGTTTCAAGATAATCCATGGCTCGACTCAAAGCCCATGCCCATGCGGCGATAACGCCGAAATTGTCAGCACCCTGTTGGAGTTCCGGATAAAGAGCGTGGATGCCGTTGGTGAGACTGTGAGCGAAATCCGGAGCGATGTCGCCCCGATAAAAGGTGGCCAACCCGTAACCGCGCTCGATGAATCGCTCAAGCGGCCATTGGCGGGCATTACCGCCACGACAGGCTTCGGTGGCCTGGTTGTTGGTAACGCAGGTGAGGTCGATAAAACTGTTTTTCCCCCCTTCAATCCAGTTGGTGTTCAGATGAATCGCAGGATCGGAATTTATGGAGTGATTACCCCAGAAATTGATGCCGAGGATCACGGGATGTTTTTCTTTGGGGGCGTTTGGGAGGTAGACGAGGAGCTCGAACCCCGGGCCATCCTGGGTCCCATCGAACGAGACTTTGATTTGTTTGCGAGTGGCTATTCCTCCGAGTGCTTTTACGTCCTGTTCGAGAAGAAAAAAGGCCAATGTTTTGGGCTTGGCTGGAGCGCGACCGTACATTTCCCGGGAGAACATCTCCAGGAGTTCCTGCCTGCGCTCGGTTTCCCACTGAACTTTCGAGAGCACAGGCTTTCCGCTGTTCATCACCAACGGATCCGGAAGTGTGGCCATGGTTTGACCCTGGGCGCAGCAGGCCGTAAGCAGGCTTAGGACGATAAGAGATAAACTGGTGAATGGAGACCTGCCAAAACGTTTAGTAATCATCGCATACAAGATCAAGATAACAAAGACGCGCGCTCAAACCCTTCAATTTGCAATTTCCTGGCGATTCGTTCGACCCTAATAGCGGCTTCTTTCATTCGATCGCCTTCGCCGGAATCGCGCCTGTCCCGACAATTTGGATGAGTGTCCGGCGCTGCGACAAGTCCCAGGTTATGAAGAAAATGAGCAGTGCTATGCTTATAAGCGCTTGCGCTGCCGCGATGGTCAAGGCGGAAAACCTGGTCTTCCATCGATTGAAGCACTTCGAGCAATTTATAAACCCGGGTATCAAATTTACCGGCGCCCGTTTTGAATCTCTTTTCGATTACGGTATCATTCAACCACATGTCTTTGGCAGCGCAGATTAAGGGAGCGCCGGTGACTGCTGCTCCGATCAACAAAGGCAAACCCATTTTAATGGCAGTGGCGATGCCAAAATCGTCCCCGCTGTGGGGTGCGAAATCGAGCTTGAGCGATCGGCACATGGCGGCCCAATAAAGAAAATGCGGTTCATCCAGCGTGCTGATTTTTCCCCCAACAAATTTAGGATGAATCGCCAACTGATGAAGCAGCCATGGGCCAAATGGACGTGCCCATGGAACAAAAGCCGGTTCGAGGGCGTGGACAATACCTGGATGGGTGAGGTACTCGGCAATTCGATAATACGCATCGCGGCAGGGCTCCGCATCCAACGCGCTTAGATGGCGCGACGTCATGATCATAACCTCGCAATTGGAGAACCCCTGGGTGATTTCAAGAAGGGGCAAATATCGTTGCGGATCAAACTCCTGATCCTTCTCTGCCCCACGGGCGGTGACACCAGCAATAAATTTTTGGCCGGGAAAAGCAGCGCGGAACCGGTTAAGGACTTCTTTATAGAGGTCATTGGTTAAATCAAAGATATAACCGGTGTCGGCATTGAGGACGGGGACAAATTCGACGCCGTAGGGTTGCGCGGCCTGGTACATCCAACCCAAACTGCGGATAAAGCCGTCCCAGTCGGGTTCGGCGCCCGCAAATGGAAGCAGCGCAGCGCCGCAAAGCCTGGTGCGCGATTCGTGATTCACCAATTCTTCTTCGCTGGTCCATGCCCATGCAGTCTCCAACCAAGTCGTACCTGGTTTTAAAGCGTCGGGAGTTGAAATGAGTTCTGAAGGATTGTTCATACGCCGAGCGATTTCTTGAGTTCCTTCAGTTTAGCATATTCGGGTTTTTCCTTATAATATTTATCAAGAGGATAGCATCCGCTGATCAACCCATTTCGCGGCGCAGTGGTGCACTCGCTGAAAGTGCGGCAGATTAATTTCGGTTCTACCGATCCACTGCTGGACGCCTGCTGAAGGAAATCGGGATAAGAAAGTACCATGCGTCCAATACCTATGGCATCCACCCACCCTTCCCGCAAAACCGCTTGTGCAACATGAGGAAGGTATTCCTGGAGGTAACTGTAAGCACATCCGACAACGTATATATTTTTGGGCATTTTGGCACGGATCTGCCGAACGGTTTGAATCTGTCGCACCACATCGATGAGTGGATCGTGAGCGGGTTGATAGCCATCGCTAGGCGGGTAGGCGGCTGGTCTTTGAATGTGAGGATTGTAATAGGGCGAGCCAGCGGTGGTGTTCAGGATTTTGACCCCGAGGTTACCCAACAACTCAACGAATTGGAATGTTTCGGTCAAATCCATCTCGGTGGGGTTGTTCTGATTAATTCCGAAGCCATATCTATAAGGGAGACATTTTTCGAAATTCTCGGGAATGCCAGGTCCCAGTTTCCCTGGTGTAGATTTTTCGGGGTCGGGTCGATGCGGAACAACGTCAAACAAGCTTAGCCGAACTCCGATATCGATTGAATTGCCCTCCGCGCGAATGCCTTCGATAATTTCCCGGAGCATGCGGGTACGGTTTTCAAAGGAACCTCCATATGGTCCGGGGCGCGTGTGGGCTCCCAGGAATTCATGGAGCAGATAACCATGGCAGTGTTTGATGTCGACAAAGTCGGCTCCGGCATCGCGCGCGATGCGAGCAGCCGCTACGAATTGCCTGACCAGTTCCCGCAATTCCGTGTCGGTGAAGACCTGGGAATCACTGACGACTTGAAATTTTGAATCAAGCAGCGGATGGCGAAAGGCAACTTTGGGCTCCCAACGTTTCTTATCGGCAGGCCTGCAGAATCGACCGCTATGGGTGAGCTGAAAGCCAATCACGAGATCATCGACAGTGCCATAAGCCTTCAGGTGAGCTTCTTTCAGGATAGACACCAACTCACGAATTCCCTCGAGATTTTCCGGTGATAAAATGAGTTGATTAGGATTGGCGCGACCTGAAGGAGTCACGGCCATGGCCTCGCCGCCGCAAATGACTTTTGCGCCGCTCTCACCAAAGCGTTTCCAGCGACGACGCACCTCTTCCGTCAATCCGCCGGAAGTTGTTCCATCCCATCCTTCCATCGGATGGAGAACCATGCGATTTCCTGGAGTCTTGCCATTAATGACCACGTGAGATGCCGGGGCATTCAAAGGGGAAGCGTCGCCGGTCAGGATAATGTCATCACAGGGCAACGAAAGACCCAGAGAAGCAAGATGGTGACGAAAATCAGCGACGGTTTTTAAAGTGGGAATGCGGACCAGTTTGAAAGGAATGGACATGGAATCAATTTATTTTTGAAATCTTGCCGTGGAGAGATCCATTTGTAAAATTGAAGTTAACGATCATTACAATCGTTTTTTCCGATGGAACTTTTTCAACTTCGATATTTTTTAGAAACGGCGCGCGAGCGGAATTTCACGAGGGCAGCGGGACACCTTAACATTGCCCAGGCCGCACTGAGCGAACAAATCCGAAAGCTGGAAGAGGAACTGGGGGTTTCGCTGTTTAACCGAGGCCGCCGGCAAAGCACGTTAACGGCGTGCGGGGAGGCATTGAGGCGACACGCAGAAACAGTACTGATTAAAGCGCAGGAAGCGAAAGAAGCGGTCATGGACATAGGCGCGCTACGCACGGGGCAGGTTGAGATCGGCACCATACCCTCCGTTAGTTCTTCTCTGTTGCCCTTGGCAATCACCCGTTTTCGTCAAGCCTATCCGGGCATCGACATCCGGCTGGTGGAGGCGACATCGGAATTGGTAGCAAAATCGGTAGCGGAAGGAGCGATTGAATTGGGCATCATTCAATTGCCGACAGGAGAGGGATTATTTATGGAAACGATTCTGCTGAAGGAATCGTTCATCCTGGTTGTCAACGTTCGGCATCGTTTGGCGGGGCGAAAGAATATCAGGCTGGAGACACTGGCTCAGGAATCCTTTATCGCTTATCGAGGGCGGGCGCTGGATAGTGCGCGGGAAGCGTGCAGGGCGGCGGGTTTCTCCCCCCGGGTAGTGTGTGAGACTGGCGAACTGACAACAGTGCACACACTTGTAGGGGCCGGTTTGGGAGTGGCTATTCTGCCGAGGCTGGCGTTTCGGTCCGAATATTCAGGTTGTCGCGCCGTGGCTATCCACAATCCTAAAATCGAGAGACAAATTGGACTGATCCACCATGCACGCCGCCAATGGAGCCCGGCGGCCGCCCAATTCGCGAAGATTCTGCGCGCATGCGAAGTGTAGAGAAAAACTCTTATACAAAAGATCGGGAGACTGGTGTCTTTATGAGTAGAACATCGTTTCAATAAAGTGAATCCATCACCCAATACCACCGAACAGGGGGACCCCCGATCGTTCCCGAGAACCGTCAAACTACTTTTGGGAGCACTCCTCGTCGCCGCGCTCTTTTTGTTGTTTACGCCAAGAAAAGAGGGTCTTGAAAAATCACCCGCTGTTCTGGACTCAAACATGGAAAAGGGCACCAAGTGGTCTGCTGCTTCGTTGTTAAAACCAAAGATGCATGGCAGGACTGCGAACGCAAAAACCTCACGCTCAGCGGAAGAAATCATTTCAGAAAAGTTGACTGCGTTTGCACAAAACCGAAAGCAACTGATGCTCAAGCTTGCGAAAGCATCCAACATTACCGTGAAGGACGATGTGATGCACTTTTTTGAAGTTTTGGAATCAGGGGATCGGGCGGAGGCGGACAAACTATTTGACGCGCTTCAGAAGCAGCACAACAAGAATCCAGGGGAGATTGGTCTGGCGTGGAGGCCGATACAGGAAGCGGGAGGGGTCAACTGGGAACTGATGAACTGGCCTGCGCAAAAGGTCCTGGATTATGGAGATCAGATTTTCGGCTCCCTGAAGCCTGGTATGGTCTATATAGGGGGGACGGATCCCGGCGCATTTCTTACCAGTTTTCTGAATGAAACCGGCGATGGGGAACATCATATCATCATGACTCAGAACGCGCTGGCAGACTCCACGTATCTGGATTATTTGAGGACCGTGTATGGGGAGCAAATGCAAACAATAACTGGAGAAGAATCACAAAAAGCATTCCAGACATACATTGAGGACCTGGGACAGCGGATCGATCACGACGAAAAATTTCCCAATGAACCTAAAAGGGTATTAAGCAGTGAAAAATATACTCGGGAAAATGGGAAACTGCAGGTTTCCGGCGTGACCGCAGTGATGAGCATCAATGAAAAACTGATACAAACTTTATTAGACAAGAATCCTGGAATGAGTTTCGGAATCGAAGAATCATTTCCATTTAAGTCGACCTATTCCGATGCAGCCATACTTGGGCCCATCATGCAATTGCGAGCAGGTCCTGAGGACCAGATCCTTACCCCAGCCAAGGCGGCTGATTCGGTTAGTTTTTGGAGAAACCAAACGGATCTTTTGCTGGCGGATAATGAAGCGGCCACATCGCCCTATGTGATGAAGACGTATTCCAAGACGGCAACTTCCCAAGCCAATTTATTGCTGGCTCGAGGTTTTACTGCAGAGAGTGAACAGACCTACAACCTGGCTTTGAAGCTGTATCCCGGGAACATTGAAACAGTGAATGGACTGCTGGATGTGTACAGCCGTTCAGGGCGCGCGAACGAGGCGAGTCAACTTTTGAACGATTTCGTGCAAAAATTCCCAGAGCAGAAGGGTATGGCGCAGGACTTCTACCAGAGCCGCTTCGGAACCGGCGCGGCGGGTGGAAAATGAGCCGGAAAAAACGAAAGTTTTTGCCTTCACCCCAAGGAGCTTAGCAGAAGCCAGGTCCCGCCTGTGCTGAGTTAATTGGAGGGCGGGGTTAGGACATGGACATGGCGAGAATGATGCTGATGGAGATCAGGATGGCGCCGGCCAGGATGGCTGCTGCAACGTTTCCTTTGCCTATTTCCGTTTCCAAATCGATTTTCGTGATTGCCTTGTCGAAAATTTTGAAACAGATGAGCAGGAGGAGGACCCCGACAATGGCGAAAATAGCCATATTGGCGAGAGCGCCCGGCAATGATTGGGAGTGCCAGGAACCGTCAGGAGTGATGAAAGCGAGTGTGTTCATTTGGTTTTTTTGTGCAGTAGGGTTTGTTATTTGAAATAATGGGGAACGAACCGGCTGGTGTTTCCAGTGATCAAGTTTTTGTCTTCGCGAATTCCGAGGCCGCAGGCTTCGTGATTGACTATCCAAAGTCCGAAAATGGGGTGATTCCCATCGTAGTCTCCGAGGTTCGCCATGGCCTGGTAGACGTAACCCTCTTCGCCATACTCGCCGGCGGTTTGCTCCGTAGTTTTGTCATTACGAAACACGGTCACGTTGGCTCCTTCGCGGGAGAGTTTTGGCTTCCTGACGAAATCGCCGGTATGGATCGATCTCTATTCCTGCTCCGAGAAAGCGGCAGGCAAGAGGTTGGGATGACCCGGGAACAGTTGCCAGAGGATGGGCAGAATGGCCTTGTTCGACAAAAGCATTTTCCACATGGGTTCGATAAACTGGCAAACCTCGAGCTTGAGTTGAGGGGCATAGTCGGAATCCCACATCCATTCCCAGGGAAAGAGTTTGAAATAATGAGTCACGCCTTTTTCCGACATGTCGACAAAACGCTTGCGTTCCGAGTCAAAGCCGATTTGTTCCAAAGAAAGGCGTTCGGCTTTCAGACCGGCTTGAAAACAGGTATCGGTGATGTAAAGGACGGTTTGTTCATCTTCCAAATGGGAGGAGAGGCCGCCGAGGTGGACCTGCTCTCCGCCGAGCTTTTTCCAGGCTGCGATGAGCTTTTCATGGATGCTGTTGAACTGGTCGGTGCGAGGAAATACATCCTGGAGCCAATACCACTGGGCGACGGCAGCCTCCACCAGGGCAGTGGGAGTGTCTGCATTGTATTCCAACATTTTTGGCAGTTGGCCCGGTGTCCAGGCAAAATCAAATCGGCCATACAAACTGAAGTCGTCGCGATTCCAACTGTTGACGATGAACGGAATTGCCTCCTCGGGGATGGAGAGGAGGTGAAACAGATTATTGTCGATAATATGCTGCCCTGCCTTCAGGCAAAGCTCATGGAGATCATTGGCCGCCTTTTCCAGGATATCGACTTCAGCGGCAGTCAATTCGTAAGCGGCGGATTCATCCCAATAGATCTGCCCTTCGGGGGTATGAAAGGTCAGGCCTATTTGTTCGACTTTTACCTGCCAATTAAAACGAGGTTTTAAAGTGATGCGTTTCATAAAGAGAGCGTTACGAGCCGCCACTTGAAAAATGCGAACTGGAAGAGGAACCGCTGCGGGTGAAACCACCGCGGCTCACGGAACTTGAACTCGATTTTCCAATGCTGGCGGGAGAGCTGGAGTGAATACTGCTGCTATTCGGGGTGGCAGCATAACTTCCGCCGTGGTAATAGCCGCTGCCTGGCACATAAGAGTTATACGGATACGGAAAGAATCGATAATATGGGGCATGATAATAGCCCCTGCCTGGAACATAAGTATTATTGGTATAAACCTGTTCCGTTTGGGCGCTGTCGCCCCACTGGGGCTGACGAGAATTGTCTGAACATCCATTCAGCATCGCCCCGGACAAAACCAGCACAACTGCAGTAGAACGTTTCACAAGGCTAATTTAAGTTCATGACAATATATTCTGCCATTACAAATGGCCGATGCTTTTATAGGGATTGGTGGAATATGACTGCTGGATTTTAAAAGGACAACCATTCAACGAGGTCAGTCTTAATTCCTGATATCATTGAGTGGTTCGACGCTTGTGATAGAATACGGTTTGGTGCAGCGTTCTTCAACAATTCATGAAAAGACTGATTGATCATTTTTCGGTTTTGCTTTTTGACATGGGGAAGACGTTTGTCTTCAACAACGACAGGTTTGATGCAAGCGCTGATTTATACGAAACTTATCGCTCCATAGGAGGTCAAAAACTTTCACAAATTGAAGTTGAAACGCACATTCGAGCCTGTTTCGACGGAATGCTGCAGCTTTACACGAATCCCGTGTATTTTGATAATTTTCCATCACTCACCGAAGGATTTCAACTTTACTCGAAAGCTCCAGAATCCGAGCGCTCTCATCTCGAGGAGGTTTTTGCAATTCATGAGTTTGGGACTGTTTCACCAGAAATGGAATCACTCTTAAAACGCCTCGCATCGAGTCACCAGATTGGTTTGATTTCAAATATTTGGTCCCCAAAGAAACTGTGTCTCCACGAATTTAAACGCGCTGGAATAGGCGGGTTGTTTAGCCCTGAGATATTTTCTTCAGATTTTCGCAGCATCAAACCTTCCCGTGTGTTGTTCAATGAAGCTCTTCGAGGCCTTGCGGTGCCGCCCAACGAAGTGTTATTTATTGGCGATAGCCTCGCGTATGACATGGAAGGAGCGCGTAACGTCGGCATTAAAACCCTTTGGATCACCGCGAAACCTCATTTAGCAAACAAGTCAGTCGATTATCAATGTGAAAGTATTTCTGAGTTGGAATTTGCCTTTTGAAGCGCTTTGCCAGCTGTTTCCCTCTTCTCCTGACGGCTCATAGTTGTCCAGAAATTTCTGCCGTTTTATTTCGTTTCCCAAATTGGCTGTATTCCTGGATATCAGTGTTCACCGAAGTTGCAATCGACTTGACATATAGTTAATCAAAAGTATTTAATCAAAACGATGGGACGCAAATCCGTTGGCTGGAAAACTCTTTGGTCACTTACAGTTCTTTGTTTTCTGAAGATGAAGCCGATGCACCCTTATCAATTGCAAAGGGTGATCAAGGCGACGCACAAGGACGCTTTTCTACAGTTGAAGTCGGGATCTCTTTACAATGCGATTGCGCGATTGCTGGAGGTGGGTTTGATCGAGGCCGAAGAAACTTCGCGCGTGGGCCGGAGGCCGGAAAGGACGGTTTATCATATCACGGCACGAGGCATTACGGAGAGCGCCCAATGGCTCGGAGAGCTGCTTTCTCAGCCCAATGCCGATTCGACACCCTTTTATGCAGCGCTGAGTTTCCTTCCATCTCTGAACCCAAAGGACGTCATTCGGCATCTTCAGGTTCGGGATGGCCACCTCGAAAAGGAGATCAAGAGTCAGAAGGAAGTCTTGAAACGGCTGATCCCAAAAATTGGGCGACTGGTGCTGCTGGAAGAGGAATTCTCGATAGCACGCCGGATTGCGGAAAGAAACTGGGTGCGATCGATTGTGGCTGATTTGGAATCAGGCAAGATTTCGTGGAACCCTGATCTGGTCCGACAACACGCGGCGCAATTCTTTTCCTCAGACGAAATGTGTCAACCAAAACTTAAAACCTCTAAACGATCATGAACAGCGACCCTGAAAAGACTCTCATCCCGGCCCGCGCCCACCCGCAATCCACCCTGCCCCGTTTGAGGTTTCCATTTATCTGCCTGCTGGTTTTCTGGGTGGCGACTTTCGCGGTTCAGCAAGTCGATAAACAGTATTTCCAGGCATTTTTCTTTTCGCTCGGATCTTCGGGACTGTTCACGATTCTTTTTCTGGGTTGGTGGTTCTTTAATAAAGCACTCACTCGCCGCGACAAACTCACCGGATTTCTTTTCCTGTTGGTGGAGGCAATCCTGGTTGGAAAAACTGCGGACAAGACAGTCAACTTTATTACCCTCTGGTCTGTCGGTTTTCCACTGGTAGCAACGGTCGTTGTGCTTGTTTTCTTCCTGGCGAAAAAATATCCGATTCGGATCAGACCGGTGTTTGCGATTTGTACAACCATCACCTGGTCTTTATTTTTATTGTTTAGAACCAATGGGGTCGATTCCACTTTGAAAGCAGATTTGCATTGGAGGTGGACTCCAACAGCGGAGCAAATTTTCCTGTCGCAAAACAAGGGTAACGGGACCCATCCCGTTCAATTTTCCGCGTCGTCACACACTGCCCGGTCGCCTTTGGATTGGCCCGAGTTCCGTGGAACGAATCGGGATGGAGTTATCCACGGAAGCGCTATCGCTACCAATTGGACTTCCAATCCCCCTGCCCTGGTTTGGAAAAAGAAGGTTGGTCCGGGATGGTCCTCGATGTCGATCGTCAAAGGGAATCTTTTTACGCAGGAACAACGTGGTGAAAAAGAAGTAACGGTCTGCTATGACGCGTCAAGTGGGCAACAGATCTGGGTGCACGAAGAAACGGCGCGATTTGAAGAACCGGTCTCGGGTCCCGGCCCGCGGGCCACGCCTACGTGGTCGAACGATCGGATTTACAGCCTGGGAGGAACTGGAATCCTGACCTGTCTAAATGCGACTAACGGCCAGGCATTTTGGGTGGCGGACATCAAAAAAGATTCCGGGGCGCCGACGCCGATTTGGGCATTTTCGAGTTCCCCATTGATCCTGGGTAATAAAGCGATTGTTTATGCTGGAGGAACACAGGGAAAATCCATCCTTGCCTACGATATCAACACTGGAAAAGTGGTGTGGTCGGCAGCAGGGGGCGCAAGCAGTTACAGTTCGGCGCAAGCGGCTACGATTGATGGGGTTCAACAATGCCTCATGCTGCATGATGGAGGATTGACTTCACTCGATCCAACAACAGGAAAAGTGATATGGGAAATGGGTTCCGGCTGGAAAGGGGCGCCGCGTTGCGGCCAACCGCAAGTGGTGGATGGAGACTCGCTGGTGGTAGGATCCCTTGACGGACCTGGAACGACACGGCTGAAAGTGAGTAAAAGTGGTGAGAAATGCTCGGTGGCGCCGACCTGGGTGACGAAAGATTTGAAACCAGAGTTTCCCGATTTCGTGGTCTCGGGTAACTATGCATACGGATTTGATGTCAGCATGTTCACCTGCATCAATCTGAAGGACGGAAAACGTGCGTGGAAAGAGGGCCGGTATGGGCGAGGCCAGGTGGTGTTACTGGCGGATCAACAATTGTTACTGATTACTTCGGAGACGGGGGAACTGGCATTGCTGGGTGTGGATCCTGTGCAGCACCAGGAGTTGGGAAGATTCCAGGCTATTGAAGGCAAGACGTGGGCACATGCAGTCGTGCAGGGTGATAAAATTTTTCTAAGGAATTCGGAAGAGATGGCCTGTTACGTTTCCAAGAATAAATGACAAGCAAGCGGGTAAGGAATCATGGTGTGATTGAAACTCGCCTTGGCGCTGGGAAAATGTTGAAGATTCCGGGAACGGACAGAAACTCATTTAAGAGGGATTATTATGAATTGGATTACCTGGTCACTGCTTTCGGCGTTATTCGCAGGAGTTACCGCAATCCTGGCCAAGGTTGGGGTGGAGGGAATCAATTCCAGCCTGGCGACGGCTATCCGCACCACGGTAGTGTTGTTGTTCACCTGGCTGTTGGCAATCCCTGCGCTGCGGCAAAGCGGTTTGGCCGGGATGTCTCGCAAAACCTGGATTTTTCTCGCCCTCTCGGGAGTTGCCACAGGACTTTCGTGGATTTGCTATTTTCGGGCACTGCAGCTTGGCAAGGCATCGCAGGTGGCGCCCATCGACAAGCTTAGCGTGGTCATCGCGATACTGCTCGCGGTAGCTTTCCTCGGAGAACGCCTCACTAAAGTTCAAAGTGTTGGAGCACTCTTAATCGTCAGCGGAGTTGTGTTATTGGCGATTAAATAGAGAGAGAACAGCGACGCGAAACTGCTTGCCCCAAGATTTGTCGAGCCCTTAAACTAACAGCCGCAGTGAACAGTGCGCTGGGTCGCCAGATCCAAGAGCCTGATGCCTCCGTAGCTCAAATGGATAGAGCAGCGGTTTCCTAAATTGGTGCAACTTCTTTTTTACCGCCTTTTACTATAGTTGATTATTGCATCAAACCATTGATTTTATTGGCCAAGACTCGGTTTTTATCGCGCATTTCTTGACCGCGTGTTTGGTTTTGATTAGCTGATTTTTGCCCTGAAAAACCAAAACGGTATCAGATATGGTATCAGATCTACGAATGGGTTTTGAAAGTTCTAATTCCCAGGGTTGCCTTTGAGCTTTGGGAGCTTTCATCCTTTTAATGGTTTAAGGAACAGACCCCATCACGAAGGTAGCGGTAATTGCAATCGCATCCGCAATAGTAGTTATGCACAATCATCCGAGTGGCGATTCATCTTCTTCCGAGGCCGACATCAAGGTAACGCGCGATTTCATCCGAGGTGGTCAATTGCTCAAAATCGACGTTCTGGATCATGTCATCATGGGAAATCCAAATCAAACCTCCCTGAGATCCTTGGGTTATTGTGCCGAGTTTTGAATAATGCCGAGTTCAAAAGGGTGCTTCCTCAGAAACCGAAGAACCACCCCTTTTTTGTTTTTTCAGCTCGGCACTGCGGTAATATGGGGTTCACTTTGAACTCGCAAGATTACCTGTTGCTTTCCCAAAGGAACGAGGCATTCTCCTGTTGGTAACCCAAAGGAAACTACGAAAAAAAGTCACATGAAACAGAAAAAGGATGTTCAGCACGGAACGCTGGCCCTGATGGTCCTGAAGACCCTGGCTGTGCTGGGACCTCTGCATGGGTATGGCATCGCCCGCCGCATTGAGCAAATCAGTGGCGATTTGCTTTCGGTCAATCAGGGTACACTTTATCCCGTCCTGCTTAGACTGGAGCAAGAAGGTGCCATCGCATCGGATTGGGCTCCCTCCGAAAACAACCGTCGAGCGCGCTTTTACCGGCTCACTCGCGCGGGACGCAAACTCCTCGGAAC
>JAQGOY010000258.1 GCA_028293375.1 Verrucomicrobiales bacterium
AGCCCTGCTTTCTCCATCTTTTCCCTAAAGGGACTGAATTTTCCCAAGTCTTGCATAGTTAGCCGATTGGGCTTCGCGAAACTAAGTCCGTGATCCACGTTTGTCCATCGGGCGCCTTACCGAACACTTCTGCCTTCCGAAATTAAAAGTCTTTATCGACTTTTCGACCCTGCAATTCCTTGTCAGTTTTAATCCTCAATGCCTTTTCCTCTTCGAAGTTTTCTACTTCAGCCTTCTTGACCAGGGGGAGCCGGTTTTGATCTACTGCTGCTGCCAGTGCGGCTGCTTCGGCTGTAGGTAATACTTTCGGACGAATTAAAACGATTAGCTCGGTACGAGTCATCGTGTCCGTATTACTTCGGAAAAGCGCACCCAGATAAGGGATATCTTTCAAATAAGGAATACCGGCTCTCGATTTGGTTTTGTTTGAAGTGATAAACCCGCCCAGCATGATGGTTTCACCATCCTTGACCGAGACCGTGGAAAGGGCTTCGCGCTTGTTGATGGTTGGAACGGAGTTTCCATCAATCGTCGTGGGTGCCCCGAGTTGATCGATGGTTTGAGAAATTTCCATCACCACCAAACCATCCGGAGTAATGTAAGGAGTTACGTCAAGGCGAGTGGCAACATCCTTTTCCTGATACTGGGAAGAGGGAGTTCCGTTAAAACCGATTTGTGTTCCCGTGATATAAGGCACGGAAGTTCCAATACTAAAGGATGCCTGCACGGCATGAGTGGTTTGTATTCGAGGACGTGATATGACGTTGACCGAATTATTGTTGGCAAGGGCAGCCAGTGAAATATCGAAATTGTTGCCGATTTGTCCAAAATAGCTAAAGCCTGATGGAAGGCTGCTGGCCAGGTTGGTCACACTTCCCAGGAACGGAAGATTGTTGTTCCTCAGCCCCCCCGCCGTCGATACGTCCCCGAATACTTTCGGATGCTGGAGGTAGTTCACACCAAAGGTTTGTCCCTTATCCAAGGTTACTTCCATGATGATCGCTTCGATTAAAACCTGCGAGAGAAGCACATCCACTTTGGCCACCAAATTGGTGATCATTTCCAAATCCTGCTTATTAGCAAAGACCAGCAGAGAATTGGAATTGCGATCAGGAACAATGCGGGCATCTCCCAAAAGGCTGCCCTGAGCTCCAGCTCCTCCCGCCCCTGCGCGGTTGGCGATATTGTTTAAACGAGAAGCAAAATTAGCCTGGGCGCCGCCGGGATTGTTTTGAAGACTTTGCAAGGCTCCAGTGGTTCGTGACTGCCCATTCGCTCCCTGGCCCAGCCCACCACCAGCCCTTCCCGTTCTTCCGGCCGTGCCGGCAGACGGAGAAACTGCGCTTCCCGTGATCAGGCTGTTCATGGTATTATACATTTCCTCCACCTTGCCGTACTTGATCGGAATAACGGCGAGTTTATAATCACTCTCTGGTGGCACATCGATCGCCTCAAGCACTTCCAACGACCGTTTTAGATTTTCCGAATAATCCCGAAGAATAATGGTTGCGCTGTTGGGAAGGGCAATTATTCCCGAAGGTGCCCTGGCAATTGATTGAATGGCCTGGAGGGCGTCCTGGACGGCAATATATTTCAGCGTGACCATTTTAGTCACGTATTTGCCTGCGTCTGGAAGTTCATCGGCAGGAACGTCGCTGAATTTTGCGCCGTTGATGGAAGCCGCCTGTTCAGGAACGATCTTGATAAATTTTTCACCGATGGGAATCACGGTGATTCCGTTCATTTCCATGATCGTTTCCAGCACCATGATGCCTTCAGTGCGGGTCAGAGGAATCCGCGTTTCGAGATAGACAGGCTGTGCGGCCATTTGCGGATTAATGGCAGAGGCGCCCTGAGCGCCCCGGAGGATTACTTTCTGCGTCAACTCCGCGTACATTTTGAATACCTGTTCGAGGGCTATTCCCGCGGGGTAGTTCCAGTCTTTAATCGTCAGAGGCTCCTCGGTTTTTGCAACAGCCTGGGCGGAAACGCCAGTGCGAGTATTGGCGACAGCGGCTGGTCCTGGGGCGGCAGTTAATGGAGCGGGTCTGGGAACTTCAATGACTGAATTGGTCACACCCACTGCGATAGAGTTAGTACCGGTAGTTGTTCGAACCGGAGTTTGCAAGGGAGCTTGCACCAGGGGAGTGATGACGGTGTTGGTAGCGGTGGTTTCGACAATTACGCCATTTGTTCCCGAAGTAACCTGCGACGGGCCGACAATAAAATTGGTCCGGTTGAGGCGGCCAGGGATGACGCGCCGCACCGCATTGGTACTGGGGGAAATGACTGAATTGGTTATATTTCCCGTGGCGCTGGGCTGGGCAAGCAGAGTGGCCGAGGAGAGCGTCAGTAATAAGACTGGGTAAATGGTTTTCACGGTGCTTTATTTCGGGTTGGGTAATTTGACGACGGGCGGTTTTGAGCGCTCTGTGGGTCGATTCGTAGAGACGGTCCTGGAGGCTGCCTGCGAAGCTTTTTTTAATTCGGCGGCAGCTGCGGCTTTTTTTAAGTCTTTTCGGTAACTGGCCATCAATGTTGCTGTTCCTGAAAGCTGAAAGTTTTGAAAGTCCGGCCGAATGGACAGGGCGGCCACCCGGACAATGGAGTTTCCTTTTCCTATGTCATATAGGAAATCAACCAACGACTTTTCTTTGGCGTTAAACTGAATAGCAACGCCACTTTCTGTGAAAAACGAATTGGTAGTGGCGGAAGATGCGTGCGGAGAGATATTACCGAGCATCAGGCCGCTTTGATTGGCTACCTGGCTGACTGAACGTAGGAGATCCAGCGCCTGCTCCTCTGGAGGGACGGTTCCCCCCTCTCCTTTTAACTTTTCAAGTTTCACATTGTAACCAGTGCTATCCTCTATTTCTTTGTTCCAGTTGTTTAGCTGCGTGCTGACCTTCGCGTAACGATTGTTGTAACGCTGCCAATCCATGAAGTGCGGCCAGACAAAAACGGCGTTTAATACCATGAAGAGAACAATGGCTCCTCCAACGACCAGTCTGCGTTCACCGGTTGATAAATTAAATCTATCTAAAAAGTTCATTCGGCCTCCTTGTAGAGCACGCATCGCACCTGCCATGTCTGAGTTCTCCCCGCCCCACCCTGAGCAGGATTGGCGTGTATGGATGGCGGGTCAACCCTGCTAAACAACAAGTGGTCGTTCACGGTTGCCTTTCCTAAGGAGGAGATGAAATCGTAAAATTGCGAAACCTGATCTTCAGGGAATTTGCCGGAAAGCACGAGGGCTTCATTCTTTGAGAACTGAAAATTCTCCAAACTCACATCAGTGGGCAGCAAATCCGCCACCGTTTTATAACAATCCAATGCGGCGAATCTCAGATTCACCTTGTCCTGCAATACCCGAACCTGTTCTTTCAATAAAAGTGAGTTGGTGTACGATTGGCTAATTTGCTGAATTTCCTTCTCCACCTTCGCCACCCGATAATTTAGGAATTGCAAGTAGCCCAGGTAAATGACGGCAAGGACAATGTAAACGATCAGAACTGCTCCTATGCCTTTCATCCAGAGCCTGTCCACAAATTGCTGGGTATATTTAACCCCAAACTCCGGCGGCAATAACTGCCCGGTGACGTTGCGCGAGGTGGCGCGATTGGCGTTCAAACCGGCCAATACTGGTTGAGGAGTGGATGGAAAAAGAGTAACGTCTCCTGTTTCGGATATTGGAACCAGGCACTCCTGCCATTCCGCACCCACCGCGCCGTCGGCCACCACGTGCAACCGCGGAGGCTCAGTCAGCCACCCTTCCAATTCTCCCGCCCAGGCGATTTGTGCGATTTGTTCCTGCAGCCTTTGCGCCCGGTTCTCCTGACCACCCACGGAAACCAATGATAAATGCTGAAGAAAACCGTTCTTCCACCAGGCCATGAGGCAAGGTTCCGTAGAAATTTGTGGAGCGTACAAATACACTCCGTCTTCGCCATGCGGGCTCGAAATCAACAAGTCTATCGCCGGAATATCCAACCGGTCAGGATAATAACCTTTTGCTTCCAGCCGTCCCAGATACTCCTCCACGACCGAGCGCGCGACAATTACCACGATCACTGGCTGTTGGTCCTCAAAAGGCGGTAGAATCTGGGCGCTCCAGACGATTTGAGCAACCGGAAGAGGACTGATCTTTTCCAACTGAAACTCCAGCATCGATTTGAGCTCCGCGATATCCGATCGCGGAAGATGGACGACCTTGATGAAAACCTTGTCAATCGGAAGCCAGGCAATGTTGAGCTTCTTTTGTAAAAGGTTTGTCCATTGCTTTACAATGCTCTTTGCAGGCAGTGTTTCGGCCGGAGAAAAAGCCCGATCCGACTTAAGTTTGAAACCGCCCTTTTGGTATTCAAACTCCCAAAGCCTCTGGCCTTGCAAGCCAATTTCCAGGACATTGGCGCTTTCCCAGTTAACGTTCTTTACGTTTTTAGCCATAGAGAAGCTTTGGGTTCTTCCACCAGCGATTTAAGATGCTCTTCGGTCTGGGTCACGCGCAACACTTCCTCAATTGTAGTCAAGCCCAACCTCACTTTATTCCACCCATCTGTCCTCAGGGTTCGCATTCCGTTTTCAATGGCTTTCTGGGCGATGGTTGATGCCGGCGCCCGGTTCATCACCAGCGGCCTCAGCACTTCCGTTAACAATAATAATTCGTAAATACCCATACGTCCCTGATATCCCAGCTGACGGCATTTCTCACAGCCCGCCCCCTTGTAAAATTTTGCCGTCCCAATCTCGTTTTCAGGGAATCCGATTTTCAAAAGAAATTCCGGCGCGACCTTCTGCTCTTCCTTGCAATGAGGGCAAATGGTGCGAACCAGCCGCTGGGCAAGAACTGCTTCCACTGAGGATGCCACCAGGAATGGTTCGATACCCATGTCAATCAACCGGGTGAACGCACTGGGGGCGTCGTTCGTATGCAGGGTGCTAAATACAAGGTGTCCCGTCAGGGCAGCCCGGATTGCAATTTCGGCCGTTTCGAGGTCTCGAATTTCGCCCACCATGATCACATTAGGATCCTGACGCAGGATGTGGCGCAGCCCCATGGCGAAAGTCAAGCCGATGTCCGACCGAACCGCGATTTGGTTAATCCCCTTTAACTCGTATTCCACCGGCTCCTCGATGGTGATGATTCGCTTCGAAATGGAGTTGATGGTGCTCAGGAAAGAATAAAGGGACGTGGATTTACCGGACCCGGTCGGCCCCGTCACCAGCATGATCCCATGCGGCTTCACGATAATATCTCGAATAGCCGTTTCCTCCACAGGAGAAAACCCTAACTTTTCCATGGTAAAAAATATTTTACCACGCGTTAGAAGACGGAGCGAGACGCTCTCTCCATAAACAGTGGGCACGGTGGAAACGCGGATATCGATTTCTTCCCCTTTGATCCGTACATTGATGCGGCCATCCTGCGGCAGGCGTTTTTCCGCGATGTTCATCCCGGACATGACCTTGATGCGCGAAATCAGGGCTGCCTGGTAACGCTTCAATTGTGGAGGCATCGGGGTCTGGTTCAGAATTCCGTCGATACGATAGCGAATGCGCAACTCATCCTCGGCGGGCTCAAAGTGAATATCCGTAGCGCGGTCCTTGTACGCTTCCCAGATGATTTGATTGACAAACTTGATGACACTCGCTTCCTGGTCGCCTTCAGTGATTTCCTTGTCCACATCAACGACCAATTCCATCGGCTCGTCAGTCGCCATTTCATCCAGCGTTTCAGCGCCAACCCCGTAATATTTCTTCAGGGCCTTTTCAATTTCCGCCTTTGGAGCGAGTGCAAACCGAACTGGACATTTGGCGTCAAATTGAACGGCTCCCAGCATGCCAGGATCAAAAGGGTTGCTGACGGCGATTTCCAGGATTTGGCCATCCATCCTGATGGGCAGGACGAAGTATTGAAAGGCTACTTTCGTGGAAATTTTCTGTCGAACCTCTGGTGGTACATCGGTCTTTGGAAGATCGAGGTACGGCCAACTCAACGCTGCCGCGAGTTGCTGCAGGAAGAGTTCCTCCGAAAGACCTTTTTCCCGGGCAATGAAACTTAAAAGTGATTCCTGCGAACCGTTTTCAGCGGTGATTTTCCATGCTTTGTTCCACTCCTCAAACTCTAGTGGAGTTGCTAACGCATGGTCGGCTAAAAGCTTTTTTATTGAAACAAATGCCATCTGGTTAAAAGTCTCTCATTGAAAACAGCCGAGAGTAGAAAAAGTTGCGCACAAGTCAAAGGTTTAACTTTGTTTAGGGGCTTCCGAGTGGTTGAAAATAGCCATTTATTCTACACTTTTGCTGAAATTGAGACAGAATATGGCAGCGAATGAAAATATTTGCCACCATTACTGTCATTGGTAGGGATAAGACAGGTGTCGTTGCCGCCATCACCAGTTTTCTCTTCGAACAAAAAGGAAATATTGAAGCCCTCGAGGAACAAGTTACCCGGGGCCAATTCAGCATGACCATCCAGGTTTCATGGAAACCGATAGATTGTTCCAGGGTGAAGCTCCTTGATGGCCTGGAAGCAATAGGTCGCAAACTGCAGATGGAGATGGCGATTCGTTTCACCCAACCGGGCGTTCGCCAACGAATGGCTGTTTTCGTTACTCGGGAAGACCATTGCCTGAAGAGCCTGTTGGAAAACGTAAAATCGGGCAGGTTGAAGGCGGAAGTCGCCGTGATCGTCTCTAACAGAGGCAACCTGAAGTCGATTGCGAAAGAACATAATATTCCGTTTCGAGTCTTGGATTGGACGGATCGTGCTACGGCAGAGAACAAAGCCCTGGCCCTGCTCGACAAATTTGGGGCAGATTTCGTGGTGCTGGCACGGTTCATGAAGATTCTTTCCCCCAATTTCGTTTGGCGTTTCAAAAACAAGATTATCAACGTCCACCCCTCACTCCTCCCCAGTTTTCCGGGTCCACAAGCGTACCGGCAGGCATACGAACATGGTGTCAAGGTCGCGGGCGTCACAGCTCATTTTGTCAGCATGCAACTGGATGAGGGGCCGATCATTGTTCAGAAAAGTTTTGCCATCAGGCCATCCATGTCCCTGGCTGAAATTGTGTGGGCGGGACAGAAACTGGAGGCAGTTGCCCTCGTGAAAGCAGTCCGCCTCTACTTGTCGAAAAGACTGGATGTCTATTGGGGAGTAGTGCGCGAAATTTAAGGCGGAAAGAGAAAAGTAAGAGGGCGCCAGCTTCTCAACTTCCAGTAAAATTCATTATGTTGACTGGTTAGGGCTTCCTTCCGTTTATTTTCAGGTAATCCTGCCGCCATCATTTCCTCCTCAGTGGCAGGCTTTTCATCGACATAATAAGAGAGCTGCTTTTCGGGCCAGCCCAAGCTTTTTAATTTGGTATAAACTGCAAACGTATTTGTGCGGCCATCGTCTCCCCCGGAATAGTCCATAACCCCGCTGTCCAGGTAAATTGGAAACGTTATTCCGGGTTTGTCAGTCGGTTTCAGAACCATGTCCAAAAAGTATCTCTTTTCCACCTGGTAAGCTCCGGAAAGACTTGCCGCTCCACCAAATATATCCCGGTGTTCCCAAGCCAGTGCCAGGCTGGAAATTCCACCCATCGAGGATCCCATGACTTTGGTGTTTTTCGGATCCGCCAAAGTTCGGTATTCCTTGTCGATCACCGGTTTCAACTCTTCAATCAAAAATTTCGCGTACTTGTCGAATCTCGAATTCCGATTGGTTGAAGTTCCCAGGTATTCCGTATAGCGGTCCTTCCCACAATCTATCGCTACCATGATAAACGGAGCCGTTTTCTTTTTATCGATTAATTCATCCGCAGTTTTATCCAGGTTCCAATTACCCCAGCCAAAAGCAATGTATGGCCCCGCCGTTGAAAACACGTTTTGGCCATCATGCAGATAGAGCACGGGAAAGCGCCGATCCCCTTCCGAGTAGCCTGGAGGCAGGTAAACCCTGAGTCGACGATTTCCTCCGAGGCTGACGGAAGGAAAATCCCTTTCCAGAATCGTTCCAGCATGGGCGGGGGCAAAATCAGCCATGGATAGGATGATAGTAAGAAAAAGACAAAATGTCGATTTGATGCTCATGAGAAAACCTACGGATTGTGGGAATCACGCTACCATGCTAGGATGCAGAGGTGAAACCAATTATAGGGCTTCTTCTACTTTGTCTTTTCCTTTGCCTCCCGGCATGTTCGACGACGAATAAGATCATGAGCGATTCCCCCACGGTTTCTGCTAAAAACGACCCATTGGAATCAGAGTATCAACAACTGCTCCTGGATGATGATGCAGCCCAGGAAGAAGTGGATGGGTGGATCAAGGAGGCCTCAGCGCAGGAAGAAAATTCAACAGCCCGCCAAACGTTAAATCTCCGGGTCAAGCAACGGTTGGACAAAACGCGGAGCGCATACAAGGAATTTCTTCTCAAAAACCCAACACATGCCAGGGCTCACCTCGCCTTCGGAAGTTTTCTCAATGACATTCAGGAAGAAGAAGCGGCTGTGGACGAGTGGGAAAAAGCAAAGGAGTTGGATCCTGCAGGCTCAGCATCCTGGAACAATCTGGCCAATCATTATGGGCATCGCGGCCCGGTGAAAAAAGCCTTTGAATATTATCAAAAAGCAATCGACCTCGCACCAAATGAACCTCTCTATTACGGTAATTATGCCACCACGGTTTATCTCTTTCGTCAGGACGCACAGGAATTTTTCAAAATTTCCGAGGATCAGGTCTTTGCCAAGGCACTAGACCTTTACCGTGCTGCAATCAAGCTCGACCCGACAAATTTCGTTCTTGCCACCGACTATGCCGAAAGTTTTTACGGCACCAAACCTCCGCGATATGAGGAGGGTTTGAAAGCCTGGAACGAAGCATTGCCCAAAGCCCGAGACGCAGTGGAGCGCGAAGGCGTGCTTATTCATTTGGCCAGGGTAAATATAAATCTTGGAAAACTGGAAGCGGCGAAGACTAACTTGAACCTCGTCCAAAATCAGATGTATGCTCAATTGAAAACCAGCCTGCAGCGAAGAATTGAGAAAGCTTCAACACCTGAGCCGGGCGCTGAAGAAAGGCCGGACAGGCCCATTCAGAAATGATTATTTCCGATCTGACCTTCCCAGCGCAGCCAGAAGCTTTTCGTGGATGCCCCCGAAGCCGCCATTGCTAAAGACGCAAATAACATCATCGGGTCGAGCCCCCCTGACGACATGATCCACAATGGATTCTACGGTCGGCAAATAGGCCGCCGGCTTACCGGCCAGCTTCAAATCCTCCATTAACTTTTCCGGGTTGAGTCGCTTTTCGACCGGAAGCAAATCCAATCTCGCGACTTCTGCCACCACCACCTGATCGCACCGTTCCAAGGCTTCCACCAATTCCTGTTGAAAGACATTTCTCCGGGTGGTATTCGAACGAGGTTCAAAAATGGACCAAATTCGCCGGCTTCCATACTTTAATCGTAACGCCCGCAACGTTTCGCGAATCGCTGTCGGGTGATGCCCAAAATCATCCACAACCGTCACTCCACCAGCCGTGCCTTTCACTTCCATTCGCCTTTTGATTCCTTGAAAGGTGTCAAACGCACCCTGGATCTGGTCATCCGAAATACCGCAGTGACGCGCCGCAGCGACCACTGCAAGCGCATTTCTTACGTTTAGCTCACCAATGAGCCCTAACTTAAACTCATATCCAAGCACATGAAACCGGGAGCTTTCTTCGCTGAATTCAAACTCAGTGGCTCTCAAGTGATTGTCTTTTCCCAAACCGAATCGCTTCACCGGGCAATGGCTCACATTCAACAAACTTTGCAAGTTAGGCTCGTCCCCATTTGCCAAAAGCAGCCCGTTTCGAGGGATAATATTAATGAATCGTTTGAAAGAAAGTTGGATGGATGCCAAATCATCGAAAATATCGGCGTGGTCATACTCCAGGTTGTTGAGTATGGCCACTTCAGGAAGGTAATGGAGGAATTTGCTTCGCTTGTCGAAAAATGCGGTGTCGTATTCGTCCCCTTCGATAATGAACCAGGGACTTTCGGTGAATCTCGCCCCCTGTCCCAGGTTGGTCGGAATGCCGCCGATGAGATAGCTGGGATTGTATCCGTTATGCTCGAACACCCAGGTTAACAGCGAGGTGGTGGTGGTTTTCCCGTGAGTACCAGTTACCACGATGCTCCGTTTACCCCGAATGAAGAACTCTTTGAGTAATTCGGGTAACGAACAATATCGAAGCTTTGCTTCAAGCACCGCTTCTGCCTCCGCATTTCCCCTGGAAATTGCGTTCCCAATCACCACGAGGTCCGGCTTGCGCGATAGGTTTTGTTCGGCGAAGCCTGTCATTACCTCAATGTTGCGACCGGCAAGGAACGTCGACATCGGTGGATACACATTATGGTCCGAGCCCGTGACCTTGAACCCACGTTCCTGCATGGCGACGGCTGCAGAGGCCATCGCAGTTCCACAAATACCAACAAAATGAACCGACTTGATTGAATGAAGCATTCGGCGAAAGTTAACCCTTCAGTTTTCTCTCCAGGACGTCGCCAACAAGTCCAGGGTTTGCTTTTCCTTTGCTGATTTTCATCACCTGCCCTTTGAGGAAGTTTAGCGCGGCCATCTTTCCGGCTTTGAAATCTTCGACACTTTTTGGATTGGCGGCGATCACTTCATCGCAAAACTTGTCAATCGCCCCGCTGTCACTGACCTGGGCAAGGCCTTTCGAGTTCACTATCTCTTCAGGATTTCCGCCATCGGCGAACATTTCGGCAAAAACATCCTGGGCTATTTTGCTGCTGATTTTTCCGCTTTCCACCAGGTTTATCAATTGCAAGAGGGCCCGGGGTTGAAATTTTAGACCTTCCAGGGATTTGCCTGATTCTGTGATTTTTGCGCGCAGATTGTTAATCACCCAATTCGCGACGGACTTCGGCTGCCTTGCTTCGCCGGCAATCGATTCAAAGTATTTTCCGAGCGGAACATCATTTACAAATGTCTCGGCGTCGCCTGCGGGCAACTGGTAATCCCGAATAAACCTTTGCTTTTTCGCCAACGGGAGTTCCACCACCCTGCTCGATATTTCCGCAAGCCATTCTGCGGTCGGCTCAAAAGGCATAAGGTCTGGTTCCGGAAAATAACGATAATCATGCGCCTGTTCCTTGCTGCGCATGATCTCTGTCATGCCGGTATCGTCGTCCCACCTTCGCGTTTCCTGGAAGAGTTCTCCGCCTTTGAGCAAAACTTCAATTTGTCTCGGAATCTCATATTCCAGCGCCTTACGAGCGCCGCTGAAAGTGTTCATGTTCTTGATTTCGATCTTTTTGCCCAGTGCCGTGGCCCCTTTGATCCTAACGCTCACATTGACATCGCAGCGCACCATTCCCTTCTCCATGTCGCAGTCACTCACTCCACCGTAAATCAGTATGTCCTTCAATGCGTTTAAATAAGCGTAAGCCATGTCCGGGCTCGTAATATCCGGTTCTGAGACAATCTCCAGCAAAGGCACCCCTGCACGATTGAAATCAACTCCGCTGAAACGTTCGAAATGGAAGTTCTTTCCCACGTCCTCTTCCAAATGCGCTCGGGTTATCCTGACTCTTGAAATGCCTCCGTTGAACTCAAAATCGACATATCCATTTTGGGTTGACGGTTTGTCGTACTGCGTGACCTGGTAGTTTTTGGAAGCGTCCGGATAAAAATAATTTTTACGGTCGAATTTTGCGTAAGCGGGAATCGCACAATTCAACAGCAATCCAGCAAGTGTGGTCAGCCTTAGCCCTTCTTCGTTGGCAACTGGAAGGACCCCGGGGAAGCCCAGGCAAATCGGACAAACATGGGTATTGGGAGAGGCTCCAAATTCATTCGCGCATGAACACCACATCTTCGATCGTGTCTTGAGCTGAACGTGTGTCTCTAAACCAATTACCGCTTCGTATTCCATATTGCAGTGAGCATTTTTCGCTGAACCTTTCCAGATTGAAATCTTTTTTTAAATAAACTCGTGATCACTTGGATAGACGAGTGTTTAGCCAGTTCTCCGCTTCGGCAGCAGTCGTGAATTGTCCGTCGAGTTGAGCTTCGTATGCTTCGTCCAGTATCTTTTTAAAATTGGGTCCTGGAACCCATCCCCTTTGAATTAAATGCCGTCCCTGGATAAGGGGTTTTGGACCGCCCTTGTCCACGGTCAATAACCTCGCTTTCTCCATCAACAACTCCAAATCCTCTGATGATTTTGGGGTGCGGGGTGGACGACCTCCCCGGTCGGCTTGCATAACAAGGCAAAGTTTTGGGATTGTTGCTGGCTCCAATCGTTTGGACAATCTTCTAACTCCACGCTCGTTTAAATTCCCGGCAGGTATCATGTGGTTTTGAATCAGGGGTAGCACTCCTTCGATGATTCTTATGGGCATCCCCAACCGTTTAAGTAAACTCTCTGCCAACGGAAGGCCTTTGGTCTCATGCGCGGGCGACGATATTCGGGTGTTGCCGTCTTCCGCTATCAATTGTGTTGTTCCTGGTTTTCCAATGTCGTGAGTGAGAACGGCAAGCATTAGGCAAAGTTTATCCTCTTCTGTCTGAGCTCGCCATTCTGGAAGCCCCACAAGAGCATCACAGCAGTAATTAGTGTGGATCCACACATCTCCCTCTGGATGCCAACGAACATCCTGAGGAGTCCCTTCCATTGCCGCCAGCTCGGGATAATGCTGCAGCCATCCCGTGGCCGATAAAAACCCAAGTCCCAGTTTTGGTGATTTGCTCTGGGTTGCCCATTTGATCCACTCATCCCGCACCCGCTCCACTGGCAATTCTGGATAGGTGTGAGCCATCGATCGGCACAACCGAATGGTTTCGGGAGCAGCTTCCAATTCGAACCTCGAAACAAATTGGAACCCACGCAACACACGCAACGGATCCTCGCCAAAGGCGTCACTGGTATGTCGAAGGATACCCGCGCGCAGGTCTTGAAGTCCGCCATGATGATCTAACAGTTCTTTGGCAGCCACATGGAACATCATTGAATTGATTGTGAAATCCCTACGAGCAGATGCTTCCTCCGGTTGCAACGTTTCGTCGAAGGAGATCTTGAACCCTTTGTGTCCGACGGATGTTTTAGAATCCCGCCGGGGAATGCTAAAGTCATAGTTCTCCCCATTTTTCGACCGCAGCTTCACCACCCCGAAAGATTTGCCCACAAGGTCGGCTCTGCCCCACGGTTCCAGCGCTTTTAAGAGTTCCTGGTAACTGACTCCGAATACCTCGATATCGAAATCCTTGACCTGCAATTGTAATATAGAGTCGCGAACGCAACCCCCAACCAGGTATGCAGATTTAAATACAGATGAAGCGGCCAGTATTTCTGCTAAATCTGTTGGTACATTCATGAACCGGTTTCCAAATCTAACGCTCTTCAATCGGCAATCAAAGGTCCTTTAAAAATCGTCATACCAATCGCCGGATAACGGCATCCACTTGATCTTCTGTAACCTTCAGTGTCGCTTCCGTCCAAACCACGAAATTCGATAGTGAGATTTTAGCCTCCACGGGCATTTGGGCGACCACTCTCTGCCCGATTTCCACTGGCGACCAACCTCGTTTTTCCAGGCGAGTCATTTGAGAATCCTCACCGCAAGCAACACAAACGATGAAATCAAACTGGTCTCTTACTCCGATTTCGAACAACAAGGGTATGACCACGAAACTGATCTCTGTGCCACCATCTTCCCATTCTTTAACTTTATGCATCCAAACCGCTCGTATCTCTGGATGAAGAATCATTTCCAGATCCCTTCGGGCCTCACCATTTGAAAAAACAATTCCGGCAAGTGCTTTTCTATTCAACACTCCAGGTTCTGCTATGACCCCTTCTCCAAAACGGAAAATTAGCTTCTGATATATGGCCTTATCGTCTTCGACCAACTGGCGCGCTATTGAATCCGTATCGATCACTCTGTGGCCCAACCGCTGCAGGTAATCGGCTACGGTCGATTTACCCATTCCTATCCCGCCAGTTATGCCAATCTTCAACACCTCTCGATATAAACAAAAAAGGCCCGGGTCGTAAACCCGGGCCTCGTTGTAAACCTAAGAACTAAGGAACTTTGGGCGAGGAGCGCACCCTGTAGAACCTCGAAGTGTTCGTTCCAATCTTGTCGGAATAAGTAAGATTGGTAGCGACGCCAGAGAATATATTGGTCATTCCAGTCCACTGAGCATTACTGGAGACATTCTTGAACTCAACGAAGTTGGTGGTATTAGCAATCGAATTCCAACTTAACAGAGCAGTTGGAGTGGGTGTAGGTGAATATTTAACTTTGAGAGCCACAGAACTTCCATTGAGAGAAGTTGGGAAGTTATTCCCGTTGAGAGCGGGTGCAGGGGGTGCGGAAGCTTGAACAATTCTGCCGCCGGTCAGAGTTGTGAGATCGCTTACCGAGACTGCCGCCCCGTTCGCTGTCACATTATCAACATAGAGAGTGATATTATCGTCGATAATTAAACCATTCCCCACGTCCGCCGCATTGCCGAAAAGCGATAATGTCTTGACGTAAATAGCGCTTCCCGGTGCCGCCCCAGAGATACGAGCAGAACTCAGGAGTGCAGTCGCGTCAACTTGAAGCTCACCGATCGCTAGATTATTGACAAAACCAGAAGCCGAAGGACCCCGATCTTCCCCTGGCCAGGTCAATACAAATTCCTTGAACGACCCTGGTGAAAGAGTAACTACCGAATTAAGGAGATCCCCCTGTGCGGGTCGAAAAGGTATGGTTAAAGCTGTCGATGCTAATAATTGGCCACCGGAGCTGTCATCGAGGACATTGGTAACTTGTAAATAGAGATCACCGCCGCTTTCCAGCAGTCCACCACTCATTAGTTTCAGTTTATCAGCATATACAAATGAGGCCACTCCCGCGAACACGTCCCCACCCACATCCACTTCCGGACCCTGCAATTTCAAGAAGCCACTTGCCTGGATTGAGAAATTGTTGGAGATGATGAGCGCTCCAATTTCAACACTATCACCTGAGATAGTTCCATTGTTGACCAGATTAACTAAAGGGGTGACCCGGTCGGACCCAAGCCGTATAAATCCGCCAGATGACAACAACCCGTTGTTCGTAAAATTCATCAAACCGATAAAATTCGTTACGCTAAGATTAACTGGCGTTGTAATCGAAGACGCTGGATCGATGGTGAGATTTGGCGTAGTGAACTTAACGTTCTCGTTCGCGAATAAAGTGTCACCAATGTGAATGTCAGCTGCGCGAAGAACGAAATTATCAACCCTGACTTGAAGATTGTTGATGAATGCGGGATCTACGATAAGGATATGGAAAAATGTCGTATTTGTGATAACTGCATTCGTTGTAACCAAGTTTGTCACCGTCAAGTTTGTCACGAAGAGATTTGCTCCTGCAATATTGGTGAGAAATGAATTTGTCGAAAAGAAATTTGTAAACTGAACCCCAAATCCGAGGAAATTGTTGGTGATGAATTCACTTGGAGGCAATGTCGCCAGCAGAGAATTAGTATCTGCTAAATCTATATTTGTAATGGTGGTAACCAGAACATTGGTAGTTGTAGCATAATCGTTCGTCCACGTAGAGGAAAAGGCCTTAATTGTTCCACCAAATCTTTCGACAGTTTGGGGATACCAATTGGATACCGTGACGCTTGAAGCAGTAGATATCAAATCAAGATTGATGAAAGGAGCATCCAAAGTTGGAAGGACACCATTGATAAGATTCGTCGCTTTTATGTCAATAGATGTCCCGGCTTTAAGTCTGCTTTTGGCCAAGTTTACATTACCCCCACTAATCTCGATTCTGCCTGGCAAATTAGTGCTGGCTGTTGGATCTCCAAATGGATCGGTAGGGGCAGGAGCTAAATAAGGACTGACTATACCCTGTGGTAACTTGAGAGGATCAGTCTTAAAGGAATACGAAGCATAATTGTTCGTGACGTTTCGACCCAGATATTGAGGACCGTTCAAGAGATTGCGGGAGTATGGCGCGTTCGCGCTTGCGGAAGTGCCGAGAGGCGCCACTCTTCCAAAGAATCCAACATTCACACCCACCAGGTAATTAGTAGGCACCCTTAAACCCATCTGGCCAGCATAATAGACATAGTTGGTTCTAGTTGCTAAATCATCTTGTATAATAATGTTTTCGGTAACCGTCTGCAATGAAACATTGTCAAACTGCGTTGATTGGAAGGTCACACCCGCAACTTGAGGGCCACCAGTGTCAAAGAATTCCACACCAAACTGAACCCCAGCCAACTGATTCGTCCTCACAAAAACAACCTGGGTAAAATTGGCGTTGGTAAATGCAAAGGCAGCGTATGCACCACTCCCACCAGCGCTTCCACTTCGCGCTTGTCTTTCATCGGCAAACCAATTGCCCCGAGAGTAACTATAATTGATCTGGTCGAACGTAATGCCGCCCACGAAAGTTCCGGGTCCGAAAGTGGAAAGCTGCAATCCCCCAGGAAAACGACTGGGAATAAATTCATTGATTCCGATGGCTGCACTCAGAGGGTAATATGTTGGGCCAGGGGTAGGAACAAACGGCGCTTGGAAGATCTGGCCTGTGCTATTTGGTAACACTAATACCCCATTTGTTATATCCAAAGAAGTTAAGTCAGCGAAAATTCCTGAAGCTTCGAATCCGCCACCCTGTAGTTGCAGTTCCTGCCCTCTCAGGTCCACGATACCGTTTGCCCCACTCAACATTAAGCCCTGACTGGTAATGTTAGTTGCTCGAACCAGCACTCGTTGAATACCGTCCACAACACCTTTGTTCACAAATGTGTTCAAAGGTGAATTGATAAGATTACCGTTTACTGGATGAAGATAGTCAAACAAGAAACCTGGGCCTGACGCCAGGGAATTTTTGTTAGTCCAAAATAAAGTATTTTGAGTCTCATAGGGCAATAGTCCGCCCAATACCAGATTTGCGTAATTCACTACGGCAACTGCGTCTACTTGCGGCGTTTCAGAAAGCACCGCTGTTTTAAATTCGTACAGGGGCAGTGTGGCTGCCCTTGTAGACAGGGTGATGGATAAGAGAATAATGGTCAGGAGGTTACGGCTCATAGATTCCTCAATTATGGAGTAAGAACTTGGTTTTCCACATCCAGTATACTTGCCCCTTGTGGGTAGACTGTAGGCTCGGTGTCAGTTCCGTCATAGGAACCCCATCTTACAAATCGAGTGGCAGATGTGTCATCGAAACCAGTTCCTGGGCGAGCATTGTACTCAATGGGTAAGATGTTATTATAAATGACTACAAAGGGGCCAAAAATCACACCCGGCCCGGCTCGTGTTCCTACGACCGTATTGTTAGCACCAAAAGAGGTAAAACCTAACGATCGAAAAGAAAGAACGGGTCTTAAATTATTGATAAGCCCCAAATCGCCCGCAGCGAAAATAACGTCCGGCGTGGTGATCGCTCTACTAACAATTTGTGAGACAAAAGCGCCATTGGTGACAAACCTATCGCTGAATGTATTGGTTATGTTCTTGAAGCTAACTCCCAATAAGGAATCAAATCTACCCTGAACAAAAGTGATTTTGTCAACACCAGCCCTTAAAGCGATATTAACTGGTAGATTGGTTCCAGGAGTATTAGTGACGCCACCCACCACATTCGTGTTGATAACTCCACCCACCACATTCGTTAGAGTAATATTTGTGAGAATCGTACCAAATGGTGAGTCATAAGGGTTGGGCAGCGCAGTAGCTATACTGTTGATTCCGAATGACGAGCCATAGGGGCTGGTTGCTCCAACACCAACAGTTACGCCACCGCCAACATTTCCACCGCCAACTGTTCCCGGAACGGCGGCCGGTCCTGAAACCAGTCTAATGCTAGGATTAACCCCTTCATTGTTGAAGTTTTTCGGACTGTATATGTATTTGAGTCCCCCAACATCATCACGGGTAAGCCCGGTCAGATAGGTTCCAACGTTTGCAAATAGTGTATAAGACGCAACTGAGTGGAAACCAACAAAGTCGGGGTCGACTTTTTGGTACTCGTCGGCGTCGTAGAAGGTTGGTACAGTATATTCATGAACGACGTAGCCGTAATGGGCTCCGTTGACAGCATTAGTCTGAAGCAAGGTAACTGGATCGTAATTCCTTGAAATAACGAAATAGTTCGTAACTTGGGGGGCAGGACCGGTCAAGGTCCTGTTATAAAGCAGCCAAGTGAAACGTTCTGGATTGGCAAGACCTAAACCTTCCATCATATAACCCAGCGAAAAGGATTTAACATCCAATAAGGATGCTGTGGTAGCACGGAAATTTTGTCGCGTAGTGTCCAGCGGAAATTCCGTTAGTGCTGCGCTCATTTTTGAAGTAGGCGGAAGGTTGTTCAATATTCCGAACGCTTTCCCGACTTCTGTCATTCCCTTAGAACCGAAATAATCGACGAATGTCTCGTCGAACCCATAAACAACGACAGGCACATTCCACCGATATTCATCACCTAGTGCCATGGGCCCACCCAAATCACCTAAATAAGCGGTGTTATAGCCTAGAATGGGTATTTGATAACTTGCAAACTGTCCAAGAAGTGCAAACCCTTTTGCGCTTTGTGTAAGGCTAAAAGTCATCAGCGCCAACAGCACCGAAATAAAGGTAAATTTAAAGCGATTGTACATACAAATCATTGCAAAAGTTTAGAGGCCATGTCGAAACCACTTCCCACTTTTGGGGTAGACCACACAGCTACAGGAATTCCAGAATTATTTATGAACAAACTCGGGTGAATTTGTCGCCCCTTTGTGAGGTCATTCACCTGAAACTCTTCACCCTGAGACTGAAGCGTAGTCGAAAGTTGGACTCCATAAATTCCTTCCTCCGAACCATCCCGGCCAATATTCGTCCACAAGGCGATAAATCCGTCTTTATTCGCCTTAATGTGACTGGAAAACCCACCGCCATTTTCGGGAATATTTAATGGCAGCACATCGGTAAGCGCAACTCCGGTATTACTAAATTTTCTAGTATATGTATTCCACTTTCCATCATTGCTATAATTTCTTTCGGACCAAACAGCAACAAAACCACCGTCTGGAGAGGATGCCAATGTTGGACTGCTGCAAACATTATCCGAAGTATTTAATCTAAACTCACTGGTGACTACGGCCCTCGCAGGCGAGTAGATTTTGGCGTAGGCATCAACGCTGTTGCTCGTCCGGACTGCCTGCGCTGACCAACCCACTACGTAGTTGTTGTTTTTAAGGGATGTAGACTCACCTCCCAGACAAACATATTTGGCATAGGCGTTAATCTTTATTTCGGCTCCCCATTTAACCCCGGCATTATTATAAAACTGACCGTAGACCGCCGGTTGCGTGCCGTTGATTCGGTAACTAGTCCAGGTGATCAACATGCTGTTAGTGTTTGCTGAAACATGCGGGTCAGTCTGGAATCCATAGAAGTAAGTGTTTGCGAGCAAATCACCTGTTATTGGTTTAGCTCCAATTATTCTCAGGTATACTTGTTGGGCTCCCTGCTTACCACCCTGCCAAACTATGGCCGAATTACCGTTGGACAATAAGGCAATATCTGGATTCTCCTGGTCAGCGACCTTTTGAATATTAGCAATACCTATTCCTGGAATAACGGAGCCATCAGGATTCAAACGACAAAAGCCGATCCCCATCCCGTTTTTGTCAATTGAATTGTCCTGCCAAACCAGATATCCTCCCTTGGGTCCCAGCGCAACTTTTGGCTTGGTTTGATCGCCCTTAAGCTGACCAACAAGAAGCTTTTCAGTTTGAGCTGAAGCCGCTGAAGTAAAAAGGGCACAGGCGCAAGTACACAAGCCAAGGGAGAGGAAACGACTGGATTGAGACATATAATCTTATTATCAATTACGCAGGATTTTGTCCATCAGTGATATTCTTATTCGTGCTGATGGATTTTGTTCTCCATTTAATTATCCCGATCAAATTATGGATTGACGAAGCCGGATTGCGCTCCAATTCCAGACTTCGCGAACGGAAACTCTTCGTCGATATGCATGCGGTTTCCAGAAGGATCAATAATCGTCGGTGTTACAAAGATCATTAAATTCTTCTTGATCGAATTTTGACTCTCACTGCGGAAGAATCTTCCCAGGAACGGCAGATCGCCAAGCATAGGAATTTTGTCTTTCAGTTTTTGAGTGTCTTCGGAAAGCAATCCACCCAGAACAACAGTCTGACCATCCCAAACGATACAGCTCGTGGTGACCTGGCGAATTCGGAAGTGAGGGAGTGGCAGCACAGCGGTAAGTGAGGTGCCGAGCGTGTTGCCGGCCACTGATTGTGCCTGCGGGACGAATTTGCCGGGATCATCATAACCAATGAATTCCGTTACGGCTGGAATCAAGGTCATGTGGACCGAATAACCATCCGAACCAATAGAGGGAATTACGTCCAGGGTTGGCCCAACTGGGAATGTGGTTGTGGTGAATTGAATGGTCGCCGCAACGCCTGTTCCGGCAGTGCCACCTGCTGCCGCAGTTCCGGCCGTTCCGCCCGACGCGGTGTTTCCGGCTGCGACTCCGCTGACGATTGTCAGCTGGTCAAGCACGGTTATTTGGGCCTGCACACCACTTACAGTAGTTACGCGAGGAGCGTTGAGGACGTCGATTCCAGAGCGTTGTTCCATGGCTCTAATCGCCAACCTGAATTGAGGATCAGTTAAAATTCCCGAAATCGTGGCGACAGTAGGAATACTATCTCCGCCAATGTTTGGGCGAAGTCCCGAAGTCAAGAGATTGTCCGACACGCTTGGAGGAATTGCTCCCGCACCAGGAATCACCCCAGCAGCAGTGACGATCCCAGGGCCTGGAAAGTTACCCGAAGGGTTTGCAATTGAGGGAGTTCCGTTGAATGATGGGGCAGTCCCGCCTTGGGCGCCAATCGATTTGTTGTTAAGGAGCATGTTTCCAAGAAACCAATCGAACCCGAGTGCTCGTGAATCAGTTTGGCTAAGTTCAGCGAACTTCGCTTCAATCGTAATCTGGCCGGGAGTGCGGTTCAGGGTATCTATGGCCTGTTGAATGATTTCGATGTCTTCAAGAGTTGCACGGATGAGCAGCAGTCCAGCGCGATGATTGAAGAAAACTGCTTTTGGTGGGGCAAGGTTGACACCTGCAGCTGTAAAATAGGCATTAACCAAGGCATGGAAATTCGCGGTATTGTTGGTTTTCGTAACTCCGGTGATTCCGACACCACCGGCGCCGCCTACTCCCGCTTGAGTCTGGGACTGACCGCCACCCTGAGAACTACCGCCAGCTGCCTGAACGGGCGAAATCAAAACGCGAGGAACTGCGAACGATGGATCGCCCGAGCTGCTACCGCTGCTGGAGCCGCCACCGCCGCCACCCGTCGTGCCACTTTGGATGGAAAAGCTGAGACCGACGACACTTTCCAGTCCCTGCAGGAAGGTGTCAGGATCAACTTTAATTTGCTTTGTATAAAGCGTTGGACCGTTATCTTGAGATTTTGGTCGGAACATTACTGCATAATCTTCGACGGTAAACGTGATTGGCTGATCTGCTACTTTCACGATGGCATCCAAAACTTGGGCAAGGGAGACATCTTTCAGACGGGACAAACGAACCGTAATGGCTTGCAGATCTACTGGGGCCGGGGGTGCCACGGGAGCTCCGGTCGCATCTACAAGAGTGGCACTCGCAGTTGAGTCCACATGGTTATTCAACATGAAATTCAGTCCCTTGCCTTCTGGGTCACGGCGGGTTGATTCATCAGACAATTGTTTGAGAACTTCTCCCAGGGGCAGGTTGTCATAATTGACTTCGTTCAACCTGATCTTATCCAACTTTTGGTAAATTGAGTTTCTACCTGCGCTTGTGCGAAGGTCGGTACTCCGTGCGTATGGATTTGGCACGGGTAACACATCGCGCTGCTCATCCGTCATCCAGGCTTTTTCAACGGCGACGATTTTTTTGCCGGTCACCGTGTCACGCATCTCCGCATTTTCAGCGAACCGACGTTCATTGATCAGCTTTAAGTAATGGAATGCTGTTTTATTCTCCGGATCAGCGGCTACCACTTCCTTGAATCGGAGTTCGGCGTTATCAAGTTTTCCCGCCTCGAAAAGCAATTTTCCGTTCTGCAATTTCGTATTGATGTCCACATTTTGGCGAGCAAAGTCCGGCAGCATGCCAAGAACATCCGGGCTTGGAACTGTTCCTAAACTCGCGGCAAGAATACGGTCATTTTCAGCTTTGAATTTCGCTGCTACAGCATTCGTAGGGTCGATCTTCAATGCCCGGCTTAATTCTACATCGGCAGCCGCATAATCCGCGCGAAGGGCATCTTCTTTGGCCAGTTGAATTCTAAGATTAACAAGCATATCCACAGCGGATCTCTTGTCACCTTCCACAGTCGGATCGCCAATCCCTATTTGCGGAATATTGGAAACGGCTTCCTCGAGCAATTTGACAGCTCTGTCTATATTTTTGGCTCGAATCGCCACCCTAGCCTCTTCCACTTTAAGTTGTAGAGTCTGAGCTGCGTTTTGGCGTTTTACGGATTCAATAATTGCTGCTTCTGCCGCCGGATCAGTTTGGGCAAACACGGCGTGCGTGATTGAGACCACGGCAAGAAGACCGAGGGTGAATTTGGCTGCTTTGATCATGGGTTTTTTCTTTTGAAAATCTGAATATTACTTGGGGGCAGTATATTTCAATGTCGTTTGCTTCTGATTGGAATTGGCCAAGACTCTAACTTCATTCTCTGTGATGGCAATCACTTTATAGTCATCTTCGTTGAAACTTATAACGTCCCCGACACGCTTTCCTGTGAAGTTCTTGTTCTCCAAATCGTAGCGCAAATCGGCGGAATACCCTTCCACCCTCGAAAAAGGAGTTGTTTTCGTAACCATTGCTTTTTCTTTTGTGTCTGCCACTTCGATTTGAAATCCAGTTGGATCTTCTGGCGGTCCTTGTATAGACAAAAGTGTGAAGTATTCGTTCTTCGCATTCCCAGGAGGCAGCGAGACATATTTGGTCTGTTTTTTCAATTCTGCAGGCTTTGTCGACGCTTCCCTGGTAACGCTGAAATAATAACTATTACCAATTTGCTTTTCGAATGAGATGATGTAACGCAGGTAGTTAATCTTAACCAACTTGACCTGCAGCTTTTCATCGGAGTCCAGCTTCACAAGCGTGCCATTGGGTTTCTTCTTCCAAATAACCGGGTTAAACAGGTTGTGCTCGCCTGAAAGCACAATCTTTTTCGGATTTTTAACCGAATCAAGGGCGGCATCCAAAGAGCTAACCTCGTTTGTCGCAGCCGCCTTTTTCTTTGCTGGCGCAGTGACAGCGCTCGTGGCTTCCTCCTGGCTCTTCTGCAGTTGCAAAACCAGAGCTACAGAACCTCCCAGAAATGCCACCAGTACAATGGCCAGGATCACCTTCTCGTAATGTTTTTTTAAAAACTCCATTTTAAATTATTTTCCAGGGGTAGGTTTGAGCTTAACCAGGTCGATCAAAAGAGAAATGTGAAGAGGTCTTTCGTACTGCACCGTAATCAAATTGTTCGTGCTTCCAGGAACAACGATCCTGGGCGCCTTTGGAGGCAGCGCGACTGTTGGGGCATTGGCAGTTCCCGCGCCACGACCATAGACTGACTCAAAAGTCGCGGCTGCCGTTTTTGGCTTGCTTGCATCACCGACGGGTGCCACAGGCCTGCGAACTGTCGCCGCGGCATTTGTAGCGGCTGCATATTGAGACTCTGCCACGAAGTTTGCCATGACATCATGCGATGGTTCCACGTTAATACTTTTCACTATATAGAAATTCGTAGAACGCTGCAGGGCGTCAAGAACTGCCGCCAACTCGGCGCTAAAGCCTCTAAATGCGATTTCGTAGGGTTGATTAACTGAAAAGGCATTGGTAATGGGCGTAATCCCATAAAGAAATTCGAGGCTGCTGGATGATATATCTTCGCTTCCAGGAATTGGGGTGCGCCTCACCGCTTCTATGCGGTTGACCTTCGCCTCAATCAGGATATTGACCAGCTGCTTGATATCATCCAATTGAACCAACCAGTTATCCACGGAATTTGTTGAAAAAAGTAAGGGTTTCTTTTGTGGTTGAAATGAGAATTGATAATCAGGAGGAATGGATATGCCCGCATTTGTCGAGCGGCTTTGGAGATCACTGATTGTAGATAACAGTATCTTTTTGAACTCCTGGTCGTCTGTTGCTTTGGGCCTTGGAACAAGGCCCACATTGAGATACCTTTTGGCCTCTTCTATCTTGCCGCTGATCCTTTGATCTTCAGCTTTTACTGCAGCAACTGGATCATCGACGTTCCCATACTCTGCAAGATCCGCAACCAACTTGTCGTGCTGACTCACTGCAGAAGCGTACGCCACATTGACGGCTTCCAGATCCGACGCTTTGGAAAAATAATACCAGGCTGCCGCTCCCAAAAGAATGAGGGAGACGGCGCCGCCAATGGCGTAAAAAAGGTTTCTTTTGACCCAATCCATAGAGTGATCTCGATTAAAATTAAAACTTAAACGACTTTTTGAGCTTCACTTCCATGTTGAAAGAGAACGTTTGGGGATCCGGACTCGCAGAGGTTGTCATCCTGATCGCGTCCTTTTCAAAAAACCCGCTATCTTTGAAGGTATTCAAAACCCTGTAAGTCACTGCAGCATTAAGGTCCTCCGCCACGTTCACACCCCTGAAAATCAGGCGAATCCGGCTGATTTCATTTGGTGGGCCTTTTTCCTGCTGTCTCCTGGCGAGAATGTCTTTCTTGGTCAACCCGTAAGCCTTCATCATCGCCTCATCCATCTCAGGCTCGTCCGACCCTTCGTCGCCTGCCATGTATCCGGGCAAAATGGGTTCAAACTTTTCGATCCAGACCCCAACGTCTTTTCCGCTTTCTTCCTTCTGCTTTTGCTCGATGGCGATCATCAATTTGCGGAATTCCTGGAGCGTGTTGGCCCAGAGAACCCGGTTATCGAAGGAGCGTGATAGTGTGTCGGCGAATGATTGTTTCTTATCGAGTTCATTTTTGGCCGAAAGAATGGCATCGCTCTTCTTTTTCAAAGGATCAACTTTTGCATTGATCTGGTCCAATGCCGTTGCCTTGATGTCGGTCAATTTGCCTTCGTAAAAGGCGAACGCGAGCGCCCCCGCGACCAGCACCGCGGCGGTCGCAACGAAGAATGGTTTTTTTGCAGCCAACTCCTGTTTCTGAAGCGAGCTTTTCGGCATCAAATTCAGTTCAACTGGGCAATGAGCCAGGTTTCTCAAACCAAGACCAACCACTTCTCCGAAGGAGTGAGCGATTTTTGATAACTCCTCGAGATTAACTCCTGCATCAAACTGCACGTTTCGGAACGGATTGAAATAATCAACCGGGATATTCAGTTTTTCATTAAAAAACTGGGCTGTGTAAGGCATGATGGATGCCCCGCCGGACAGGAACAAGCGGAGCGGGGCCGACCCACCCTGTTGGCCGCGGTAAAACTGAATGGTCTGGTTGACCTGCATGTGGAGCCGGGTCATAACCTGACGGGCAATTTTGGAAATCGCGGCCGCCTGCGGATCTTCCGGCTCCTCGTAGGCGCCTCCCAGGCTGACGAATCCTTTTTCTATCTTGGCTCTTTCAGCTTCACCAAAGGGCAGCTTCGCTTCTGTGGCAAAATCCTGGGTGATCGAGTTTGCTCCGATATTGATGCTGCGAGAGTAGATTTTTCCCTTTTCGAAAAAGAGGAGATTGCTTGTCTTGGCGCCGATGTCCAGCAACATGGTGCAACCTTCCTGGTCACCGTAGTTATACCGAAAAGCGTTGCAAAGAGCGGCCGGCGAAACATCCACCAAATCCAGCTTCAGGCCTGCGCCTTCACCGACACGAAATAGCCCCTCGACGATCTCTGACTTAATGGCGACCAACAACACTTCCAACTCGCCGGAAGGCATTGTTCCGAGGATTTGATAATCCCAAACCACGTCTTCCAGCGGAAATGGAACGTTTTGCTGGGCTTCATACTGAATGATCTGGGTAACCTTGGAGGTGTCGACCTGCGGAAGTTTTACAAATTTGGAAAAAACGTGGAAACCCGGAGCACAAACGTTGATGTGCTTGGTGGAAAATGAATTTTCTGAAAGAAGCCCCTGGAGTGCCTTGACCATGGCAGTTTCGCGAGTGGATTCCTGCGCGCCTTCCTGCCCAAGTGATTTTAAAGCATATTGCTTTAAGCGCAAGCCGCCTGCATCTGTGATCTCAAACTGCGCCACTTTCAGGGAACCCGCCCCGAAATCCGCCGCTAAAAACGATTTTTGATTCAACATATGTGCGCCTTTACTTGTCCACGAAAACCCATATTTCGAACTCGTGACAATTGGAGTCCGTGCTGGTTACAAGATAATCCAACCCGGGGTCAAATAGAAAACACGACGTTCTGAAAATATTTAGTTTGCGGGTATTGATTTAGCCGAAGTTCTACACTTTTCCCCGGAAATACTCAATCGTTTTTATCAGGCCTTCACCTAACCCAACTTTAGGTTCCCATTTCAGGATTTTCTTCGCCCTCGATATGTCGGGCTTCCGCTGCCGGGGATCATCCTGGGGTAACGGCCTGTAAACCACCTTGCTCTTTGAACCAGTCGCCTTGATAATTTCATGGGCAAAATCCAAGACGGTCAGTTCACTGGGATTGCCAATATTCACCGGCAAATTGGTGGAACTCATCATCAACCGATAAATCCCCTCTATCAAATCGGCGCAGTAACAAAAACTGCGGGTCTGTTTCCCCTCACCGAACACCGTCAGGGGTTTGTTTTTAAGTGCCTGACTAACAAAAGCGGGCACCACCCGACCATCGTTCAACCGCATGCGGGGGCCATAAGTATTGAAAATCCGGACTATCTTCGTATCGACCTTGTGCTCCCGGTGATAGGCCATCGTAATGGCTTCTGCAAATCGTTTGGCTTCATCATAGCAACCTCTCGGGCCAATGGTGTTTACGTTTCCCCAATATTCCTCCGTCTGGGGATGCACCAGGGGATCGCCATAAATCTCTGAGGTTGAGGCCAGAAGAAACTTTGCCTTTTTATGAGCGGCAAGCCCTAGCGCTTTGTGTGTCCCTAGCGAACCCACCTTGAGCGTTTGAATCGGGATATCCAGGTAATCGATTGGGCTGGCGGGTGAGGCAAAATGCCACAGGTAATCAACGTCAAAGTCCAAAAATAGAAATTCAGTCACATCCTGTTCGATAAAACGGAAATTTTTATTTCCCGCAAGATGCGCAATATTGTCAACCGACCCGGTCACCAGATTGTCCAGCGTGACAACTTTGTGCCCCTTTGCCAGCAGGTAATCTGTCAGATGAGAGCCCAAAAAACCTGCGCCTCCAGTAACGACGGACGTGGGCTTTGCCCCTTTCTTCTTTAAACTCATAATTATTTAGCGCCTTTTGCAAACAACACCACCGGAACGGTCATCCAAAGGATTTTCACGTCCAACCAGAAGGACCAGGTATCGATATACTCCAGATCCAGCCTTACCCACTCTTTGAAATCGTAAACGTTGTTCCTTCCCTTAATTTGCCAGAGACATGTCAACCCAGGCTTTACACTCAGGCGACGGCGATGTGCAAAATCGTCAAAGCGTTTGACCTCGTCCACTGGCAATGGCCGTGGACCAACAAGGCTCATGTCCCCTTTCAATACGTTGAAAAGCTGTGGAAATTCGTCAAGGCTGGTTTTCCTCAACCACTTCCCAAATCGTGTGATGCGTGGGTCGTTGGTCACCTTAAACACCGGCCCTGTCATCTCGTTAAACTGCTCCAATTCCTGCTTCCTTTGCTCCGCGTCCGTCACCATGGAACGAAACTTATACATCACGAAAGGTTTTCCATTGAGGCCACTTCGCTTTTGCCTGAAGAAAATAGGACCCGGACTTGTCAGTTTCACAGCCAACATGACCGCCACCAAAATTGGGCTGAGTACGACCAGTAGAATAAAAGAACCTGCCAAATCCAGAGCCTGCTTGGAGAGCGCCTGCCAGGAAGTTTCTGGAGTGGATCGGAAAATCAATACCGGCTTCCCATGAAAATCGTCGAGTGACGTCCGAGAAATCGTAGTCTTGAAAAAGTCTGCCATCAGCCAGACCTCAACTCCCTCTAATTCACAGGCTTGTATCGCTTTTTCCACCAAACCGAAAATCGTATGCCGCGCGTTGACGATCACTCCGTTGACCGCGTGTTCATGTAGAAATTCAACGAATTCCTCGATTGAAATCTTGTTCAAATCGAACTCCGCCAGGACTTTAATGCCGTCACTTTGGTTTTTTTTCAGCTCCATTTTCAGCTTAATCGTGTCTTCAGCCGTGCCCATGAGAACGACCCTCTTCTGGATTTGTGATGAAGCGAAATCGATGTGAATCCCCAGGCGGACCAGCTCCTCTTTCAGGTAGACGAGCACAAAAGCAATTGCGCCGAACAAAAATATAACGGAGCGGCTGATCTGCGGCTGCGCTTTAAATAGCCATATAGCAAAAATGCAGGACAAAACACAAATCGCCGATCCCTTGAGCAAAATCCAGGCGGTTTCTCCTCTGGCAGGAAGCAATGGTCGGGAATAGAAGCCCTGCGACTCCAAAACAAGCGGTGCCAAAGGAACAATTAGCAGATACAGCCAAATAAAATTATCAAAACTAGTGATCTGGGAAGCGCCCCCAAGAATTTCAATTTTCCAATGGGACCGCAAAAGATGTGCGAGCCACAGACTCATCGCAAACAAAGAAGCATCCAACAATTGGTGGATTTGCATTCTAAGTTGTAAGTGCCGGCGCAGCATGAAGAGCTAATTTACGTTATAAAAGAAACTTACAGAGAAAACAAGCTGCCATCCATCATAACGAACCCTTTAATTCGGGTTTCTTTGCCACCCCAGATTCTGAGCCTGGGAGTGTTGTCTGAAATTTGGGTATCGCCTCGGAAAGAAAATCAAACATCCTTTTTTGAGTCTGCTCTTCCTCACCTTTGTGACACACCGAAAAACTGGATATGTAAGCCCATCTGTCCAGTTTACCAGTGGTTAACAAATGTTTCGACATCAACCAGATGCGTTCCCAGTGTCCGCAAGCCAGCGAGTTTTCGGCAACGAACCAATAAAGGTATACCCCGCTTAGGGTGCGGGTCTGGCCATTGATGACGTCATCTTTATTGATCGTAATTTTGCTCACAAGCATTTTGCTGGAAGGAGAAGTCTTAAGCTCGAGCGGGATCCCCATTTCCTCCGAAACGATCTTCCATCCATGCCCTGGAAGGCAAAACTGCGGTTTGTGAATACTGGTCCGGTCCGTCCCCATCAACACCGCATTCAACGCCACGCCAAAACCATCGCCATTTCGGTAAAGGCGCTGCATCAGAGAAGTATCCTTGGGCAGCGTGTTATAAACTTCCTCAGTCGTGGGAATAACTTCCGAAAAGTAAGGTCCCACGGTGAGAGGGAGCAACAATTTGACGTTTTGTTTCCCGGCAATAGGCTCGAACCTTAGCCCGGGATTGCCTAGTTTTTGCGTTGCCCGTAGATGAACTAAAGCGAAGCATCCGCCTCCCATGATCAAAAACGCCACTAAGACGATGACTATCCGCGACCGTTTCATGTATTCTCTCTCCTGACCGCATCCTCGGAAAAATAGTGATTAATCAACAACAGCAGCACAAAGGCAGGAATATAAAAAATGATACCGAGTCTTTCGTGAACGAAATCCCCTCCTTTTTGCTGAAACGCTTCTGCCGCAACAATAATACTGCTTAGCCTCATGATGTTGCAAGTGATGGCCAGAGGTATGGCAAGAAGGATGATCAGAACGCGTTTCCACCAACTATTAAAGCTGAGGAAAGCAAAGATTGTGTTGATGAAGAGCATGAGCAAAAGACTCTTGATTCCACTACAGGCTGCAGCAACGTCATAATGAAACGTGTGCGCCGAATCGAATATCTGAGTCCCCTCCTCCACTACCTTTATGCCTAGAACCCCTTTCGAGAACATGACAGTAAGATGAGTGGCCATAAACCGAAGTGGGATGGTCACCTTCTCCATGAGATGAGTCAGAGGAATGGCAAAAATGAAAAGGCAAAACGGAAAGCTCGATTTCCGGAGAAAATCCCAACCCCAGACCAGTCCGCAGATGAAGTAAATCCCAACAAAAAGGGCTATCGAAGACAATCGCGGTTGTTGTAAAATGTAGCCGGCGATGTGGACTAGCATAGCTAAGGCAAGAAGGATCAAAATAGAAGGTGCATTCCTGGGCACAATTTTTTCGACCTCTTTCCTCCTCCACCATAAGATTCCAAGAATTACCCAGGGCACAAGCACGCCGTGTTCATCATCCGCGCCAGGTGACTGATAGCACTGTGAAAGCCAACTGAAAAGAGATGCTGTGTCAAAGTAGCCAAATGTAGAATTGCCAACGAAGTAAAAAATGGCCAACCACGGCGCCAAAATCATCAAAAACAGGCCTTTATCTGGAATGCGGAACACAATGTCCTGGATTTCAGCCAATAATGATTCTTGTCTAGGGCCTGGCACTTTCGCTGTACTTTCGGATATCATTGAGGAAAAATTTGTTACACCACCATATAAATCTAAGACACATTTCTAAAAGTGATACGGCATAGCCGTGAGACCATCTCAACGGTAGTTCTGTTCAGTTTGATGTCGAGCCCGCAATTTCGGTATCGTATCCATGGAAATTCTTGAGCTCCCGCCCAGGAGTCAATTGTACCGCATTAAACCACTTATCATTAATCCCTTGAGCGAATCTCGGGATGTGGCGAAACGAAACTGGCCGTAAAATTTCCTCGCTGGAATCGAAATTTAGGGGCGATTTCCATTCATCCTGGGAATAAACCTCGATTCTCCATAAGGCTGATTTCAAAAACTTGGAAGACTCGACTAATGAACCCCGATGGGATGAGCAAATATGGCTGGCGCTTGTTTTTCGACCACCCTTTCAACCAGACCGCGTTGTTTCGCACTTTCACCAAATGTATAAAGTCCTACAATACTGAGTACCAGCTCATTTGTGGGGAAGCCTCCGGCAGCCCAGCCAAAAACAACCCAAATAATCATGTAGTAAAACCCCAGAAAACAAAAAGCCAAGGCAGGACTTCGAACCCCCTCTTTTCGGATGATTGGATAGATCTTCCTGATGAGCAATACCAACACTCCTGCGACTAATAAAATTCCGCAAAAACCTGCTGTGGCGATAACCGTAAACCAGCCTGACTCATATGCTCCCAAATCAGCTGCTTGATTAAGCGCAAGTTGAAAATTGATATCTGAATTTCCTGATTGTGGATAGGAGCTCGAATCAAACTTTTTGATTCGATTCCCGAAAAGGAAAGTCCACGGGGAAGAAAGCCACCTTTCGAGAGCTATTCTTCTCAATTCGGAATGCCAAACATCACTGCCTTCCGTTCCCATGATGTCGCCATGGGTAGAGTCAAAAACCAAAATGCTTAACGTTCTCTGCATCCTCGGCTCCAACGTGTCTATAGCTCTGGGACTCACATTCAAAAATGCAAGTAACGCGACGGTCATCGCGAAGAAACCGGCAAACCAAATCCAAAGACGGTTGACCCACGCAAATAGAAGAGGAAAAACGAGGAAGGAAACGACGGCGACTCTTCCTCCTCCCATCAGCAGCGCTCCCACACTAAAGATAGCAATTCCAAAATTTATTGCCCTTACAAATGAGTTCCGAGTAAAACTGAAAGCGCACAAGGCACAGCACGCGGCGCCAGCCCCACTTAACCGAAGATCGTCCGTGGATTGAGCAGAACCTGGAAGGATTAGGTTAATTACTGGAATATAATTGAACGCAGGGAAAAAATAAGTCAGAAGGGTCATCCCCATTCGAAAAATAAGTGTTCCGTAAAGGAGGTAAAAAGCCATTTTGCTGAATTCTGTTTTTCCAACTAAATGGAAAAGAAAGACAAAGCCAACTCCCCACATAAATCCGAAGTATGCGCGTAGAATGTTACCAAAACCACCTTCTCCTGAAAGACGGGCCCAAAATAAGCTCCACCCCATGTGGATGAGCAAATATGCCACCAGAAGTTTGACCATCAACAAAAGAGGCCTTCTTTTCTCCATCATGCCGTTTTTATTAAGCGCAATGGCGAAAATAAGCGGCAGGATGGACATCAGCAAAAAAACCTCGTGCAGGTAAAGTTTGAAACCAAACCAAAGCACAGTTCCCGATGCAAACGCTGCGGGTATGAGAACCCACCACCATCGAGCGCTGGTAAAGAAGAAGAGAACCATCACGACTCCGACAATCAACTTGATGACGCCATACTGCGCCTGTTCAGCTATCATTAGTCCAGCGAACAAGGAAAAGCCCATGACCGCGAGGAACGGAGCCCAAAATTTTAGATTGAAATAGTGCATTTCCTAGAATAACGAGGACAAAATTATGAATTTTTCGATTTTCGGCTCTTCTTTCTATTTTCTCAGTTAATTTAGTCTTTAGTTCGTCCGTCAGCCTAAACTGGCATTTACCATAAAAATGAAAACACTCCCAAAAATCAATGAATTTCTGATGTCACTCTGCTAAGTTCTTACAACCCAATCCTGCAGATTTCGATCGAACGAGGCCAAAGTTCAAGTTTTCCGAGTGATGTCCATGTTTATTTGCATCTACTGACCAATGCACTCGCTTTGCGAATGGCTGAGCTTGACCCCATGTGTCGGACCACGGAACGCAGTTTTTAAGTTATACTCTTCCGGGCTATCCTGACCTGTTTTGGTTTATGTTTCTGTGTTGAGTTCCGAAATTCTTCCCAATTTGAACCGAAGAGGCATGACGGCAGTTGGGGCCACGCTAGTTATTCCTAGAATAACAAGTTACTTTTTTTAACCCGTCACATAAGCGTTTTTTATTTCACATTTACTCGTATTGATGCTCTTGGATTTGGGGCACTTCTTGCTCTGATGATGACCGCCCATTCAGCAGCCAGGCGGTCAAATGAATTAATCTCTTTACGGTGGATGCGGACAATCGGCATTATCAGTTATGGTCTGTATGTCTTCATCCAATTTGTTTTGAGTTGACGCACAAACTTATAGCGTTTTCCAATCTTTATTGGGCGATGACAGTTTCGTTCGCTCTTGTGATTTTGGTAGGTTATCTAAGATTTCGATTTTTTGAATCGCCTATTTTGGCTCCCAAATGCAAATTCCAATCTGAAACAGTTCCAAATCAAATGCATTGCCTGAACCAAACGAAGTATCTTCGAACTGACTCAGCTTCACTCGGCCGATTTTTATAATCAATCCCAACTCTCAACCTAAAATGGCTCCATCAACACTAGACTTAATTCGAAAATTATTCGGCCACAAGTTTCCACGGTGGGGATCACTCGGATACAAGTGGTTTCTTCGGCAACGGCCGGACCGGATAACGACAGAATTATTTCCTGGCGTTCGCCTGTCCCTGGACTTGAACGACGACGCACAACGAACTTTTTACTATTATGGCGATCGATATGAATTTCCTACCGGCTCCGTCCTGGCTTCATGGTGCAGCGGCGCCAGTTTATTCTTCGACATCGGCGCAAACCTTGGATTTTTTTCCCTGCTGTTAAGATCCAAATGTATTCCTATAAGGATCATAGCTTTCGAACCAAATCCACTAGTGAATGGTCGTTTGAAACAAATAATCGAAGAGAATCAACTATCAGACATCACAGTGGAGAACTTTGGCCTTTCCAATTTAAAGGCAGTACTTCCTTTACATCCAGGCCAGGAAAATGATGGGCAAAGCACTTTTGGGCAGCACCCGCTGCTGAGCAAGCTGACCGTGGCCCATGCCGAAGTGCTTCCGTTCGATTCTTACTGCGACTTAAGGGGAATCAAGCTACCGGACAAGCCAGAATGGGTGGCGAAGATCGATGTTGAAGGATTCGACTTGAAGGTTCTGGAGGGGATGTCCCGCGCGCTGGAACACAAAGCTTTCAAGGGAATTGCGGTTGAAGTGAACGAATTCAATCTCTCATTTTGTGAAGCTAGCGCAGAAAAGTTGAGAAAGTTCCTGACAGCCCGAAACTATCGACAATTGACGAGAGATGAACTCCCCAAAGGCCACACATCTACAGACAATGAGTTTTATGTCCCTGATGCTCAAAGACCTAATTGAGAAAGGGCCGTGAGCGCCAATTGACGGCCGGTAATTTCGCCGCGGAAGTCGCAATGTGTGTGAGTGCGGGAAAAATGGGCTTCGCATTTTTCCCGGGGCAGCTCGATAGCTAGCGATGAAGTTGCCTGCGCCCCCCAGACTTTTGCGCATAATCCCGGTCTGCCGCAAAATGGGGAAACGGTTCTAACCCCCAGCGCCGAGGCGAGGTGCAGCGTCCCGGTGCTCGGACATATAACCATCTGCACCTGCGAAAGGATTGCTGCAAATTCCCGAATATTGAGCTCGCCGAATGCATACCAGATTCTGCGCGACTCCTTCCATTCGGAGGGCCATTTCGAAACCAAAGATGCTTCTTTTCTAGTCCCGGTGACAACAATTCCTAGATTTGTGTTCTTCAACAAAGTCACTGCGGCTTGCTCATATTGAGCAGAATCAAGATTGCAGGCGCTTCCCCCTGAGCCGGGATGAATACAAATGACATCCACGTTGCCCAGTCTTTCCTTCAGGCAACCACGAGCGTGATTGCGTTCGGATGCTGTCACGAATACCTCCGGCTGAGAAATGTCCGTGCTCAACCCAAGCGCGCGTGCCAGCTCAAGAAGAATTACAGCGTACGGGCGAGGTTGCTCGATAATCCTCGACCTTAGGCAATTGTGTCCCGTCAATCTCCCCCAGACCCCACTCCAAAGCGCAATTCTCAATTTCGCGCCACTCATCGCTGAAGCCCACAGCAGTTGTCGCGGATAGCCGTACGGAAGGAGGATAGCATCAAATTTTTGTTTGCGAAAAAAAGCACCCAACGCCACCCAGTCCTTGGGAAACTGAGGTGCAATATCCTCGAAGTTTTTAATCGCCGCCACTGATGGATTTTCAACTAAAATTCCTGAAATAGCTGCGGGTGCAATCGCCGTGACTTCATGACCAGCTTTTGCCAGCACCTTCAAAAGTGGAGTCGTGAGAACCAAATCTCCAAGATGGTCATTTCTAACAACGGCAATTTTCATTCCGAGAGGCTAGGGCTTTAGTTCGAAGAAGGCGTTGCCGGACGATGTCATTGTTGCTCTGGTGATCCCTTGAGGGCAGGCACGGTATCCGTGAGATTCCAGCAAATCAAAAATTTCAGCCGCGGTTGCCTGGCAAAGATTCAACGTGAATGGGTTAATCTCCACGACCAGTCCTAGAAACGCTTTCGCGGCAAGCGCGCTCCTCATTCCTCGAAGTACTTTTAGTTCGAATCCTTCAACATCAATTTTTGCGCACCAGGCTGGCGATGAAGGCAAACCTAGGGACTTTTCGATTATGAAGTCATCAAAACGAACAACCTGAATCGAGTTAAATGGTGCTTGGCCTATTAGCTCCGGGTGTTTGCCGAATGTCGAATGCCCCGAATCGACTACGCCTTTGAATAAATCCAACTTCTTGCTTTCTTCTCCTAACCCCAGGTTATAGGGATGCATTCTTTCCAAGGCATTTGAATCTTTGGCGGATTGTACAAGAGCGAAAGTTTCGGGATTGGGTTCAAAGGAATACACTTCCAGCTCGGGGCATCGGGCCAGCATGAGAAAACTGAAAAAACCATAGTTGGATCCGATGTCAAAGAAACAGGTCGATCGTTTCCCCCAACTCTTCAAAATATCCGCCGTGGGAAATTCAAAACGCTCCCCCTGCCAATAGGTTGTTCTTTGAGTATCGTCATTAAAATTGAGGGGTACTTTAATCCCTTCAAACAGCTCGACTGTTGCACGCCTCGGCATCAGTTGGAAAAAGAGATCGTACGCCTGCCTCCCCAGCCTTGGAAACCGGAAACCACTTGACTTTCTAATCATCTCAGAAACCGCAACTCGCATTCCGGAAACATAACGGCTGTCGCCCACTCATCAAGGAATTGTTCAGCGAGGAACATTTTACCGCAGTTTGAGGATTTACACCATTCGGACCCCTCAAAGGACAATTAAGTATCCATCAATATGGGCTTTGCGAGTCTGAAAAGCGTGGAAACCACGACTTTTTAACCGTGTGCATCCTGCGCATTCAGGCTTTGGGCGATACTTTTAAAACCGCGAGAGTAGTTCCAGAAATGTGGATTAGGTTTTTAAAGTTAATGTCATTCAGCATTAATTCATTCAACGCCTGGTTCACTCCGGGCCAACAACTCGCATAGTCGTGAAAAAAAATCGTGCCTCCTTGTTCCCGGATCAGCGCGATGGCTTTCTTTGCATCGTTTAGCACATATTCGTAAGCGTGACTGCCATCCACAAACACCAAATCCATGCTTGCCTTATATGGGGAAAAATCAAAGGACGCCGAATCACCAAAAACCTGAGTAATGCACTTTGACAATGCTGAGTTGCTTTGGAACCTTTCCCCCGAAGATTCCTTATTAATGAATGCTCTGTCTGCTATTTCCGTTTTCAGCTTGGTGTTTTGAAGATCGGCTCTTGGCAAATCCAAAGTGATCACGCGCCCAGGAGAAATCATGTTGGCGGCCATGTTCAACGTTGTTCTTCCATCAAACGTCCCAATCTCAAAAATATTTCTTGCTCCGATCTTGCGAATGGTGCGATTCAGGACAACCAACTCTGTAGTGGTAACATTGCCCGGCATTGCCTCGAGACTGAGGAGGTGAAGCCTTTCGTCATCAGGAGCAAAGTCATCGATCGAAACAGTTGGTAACAGTAGTGGAACATCTTTTCTTCCCAGCCCAAAGTGAAAACAAAGAGTGAATATCAAATGGCGGTTTACGGCCGAAAAGACCCCAAATGTAAACAGGTAGATGCAACAACAAATTCCATATAAGTATTTGGGAAGAAATCGAAGGGCAGCAGGCATAATTTTTAATTGTTTATGTGAACGCGTCAATTTAGAGGCTGCTTATTTTGGCTATCAGGCCGGTGGTAGATCTTTCAGGGATGAGCCGCAGAATCTGGATGCGGCCGCCACAATTTTCAACCGCCTGACGTTCTTCGGCGTTCAGTTGCTCCAGGGTGTAGTCCCCACCTTTCACATAGATATCTGGAGACGCCATTTTTAAAAAATTTGTTGCCGTTGCTTCCTCAAAAACAAAAACTCCGCTTACCGCTTCAAGAGCTGCAAGTACTGATGCCCTGTCGCTTTCGTTGTTCAACGGTCTTGCCGGTCCCTTCAGTTTCTTCACTGCCGTGTCACCATTCACGCCAATCAACAAGGCGTCCCCGAGGTTCCTCGCTTCTTGCAAATACGATACATGACCCAAATGGAGCAGGTCGAAGCACCCGTTGGTCACAACGAGCCGTTTGCTTTGTTTCCGGAGGTCACTTCTCCACGAGTTCAGCGTGGCCTGAGTCAATACTTTTGCCTGAAAATCCATTCGTTGCGAAATTATCAGGTTGCTATGTTATTGCAATTATTGAATCACCTACACACTAGGATGAAATGAAGCACCTCCGACACAGCAACGATTTGTTAAACCTGCAGCATCAGCCCCTGAAAAGTAGTGCAAACTTCAGCGCGCCGCAGGGCTGGTTCAGTATCGCGCAAGCATCTCCTCAAAAAGATTTTCATAAAGCGAACAAATGACTTCCCAATCGTAGAATTTTGCAACGCGCTCCTGCCCGCGTCTCCCCAACTCGGCCGCAAGGGCAGGGTCCTTCGCCACCTGCCTGATGGCGCGAACAAGAGTTATTTCCGCGTTTGCATCCTCGAACGTTATTGCAGTGTCTTTGACCACTTCAAGATTTCCAGGTGTGTCACGGGCAATGACACAGTTCCCAAATCCCATTTGATCCAGAAGCACTGGTCTTGTTGCATCAATCGCCGTGGGCAAGATAAATGCACGCGCGTGATAACTCAATTGTTGATAGGACTCACCAAACAGATATCCAGTCATGATGATTTTTCCCTTCGAACGTTGCGCAAGCCCTTCAAGCTTTCCAATAAACGCTTTTTGATAGGGAGCATCACCAATCACAACCAGCGGGAGATCCACCCCGCTCTCAATATGCGCTCTCATAGCCAGATCCGCTGCGTTTTCTGGTGTCAGCCGAGAAACATACAAGAAATAATTCTTCGACTTTAAACCCAGCTTTTCGAGATGACTCGTTCCGGGATCCTTTGTAACTACGTTAGATCCATACGGGATGAGCTGGGGAACAATGCCGTAAAGTGTTTTGTAGCGCTCCAGGATGGTTCCATTGTCAGCAATGACTATATCGGCAAGTTTCGAGGCCCATTTTTCGCTTTTATATAACCACCACCGGCCAAAACCTGTCCATTTTGCGCGTGCAAAGTCCGCGCCGTCAACGTTGACCACCGTTTTCATTCCACCAAGCCTGGGCACAATGGAGAACAAGCTATTTCCGACGCCGCAGAAATAGACTATGTCGTAGCCTTTAAACAATGCATGAATAACACTGAGCCCGGTATGCAGGATGGTGTCAGTCCCCTTCGTGGGAAGAGTCGGAAGGTGAACAATTTTGACACCATGGAATTCTGCTTTCCGATATTTGTTAAACGGAATACGATTGTAAACAGTCACCTCATGGCCTCGGCTCACGAGTCGCACAGAAATCTGCTCCAGAAATGTCTCGAAACCGGAATAGCAGGCAGGAATCCCCCGCGAACCTAAAAAACCAATACGCATATTGCTTCGTGCCACTGAATTCTGACTAAAAACGAGTCCATTACATAGCGGCTTTAAGTGGAAAGACAAACATTAGTTTCGCCCGCGAACTGCAAATTCCAAGACGTCCAGTCTATCCCCATTAACAAAATGGATTTCCAATCCCGGGGAGAGAACGGGGATTCGGATCCTTGCGGAAAACCGCAGCCTACATTTCAGGCTTAATCCCTCCGAAACCCTGGCCAGTAACAAGTTCCTTTGACTGCCCAAGGTTGGACCAATTACAGGTATTTTAACTACTTTTATCGATTAATCAAAAACTTGAATCCACAAACAGCGTCGAAGAAACCAAAGGCGAAAAAACGGCATCCAGAAGCGCCATTTGATGCATTTTATTTGGTTTTTGAAAGTGATAATCGGAATTTCTGCTCACCTCCAGAAAGCTTGCCTCCCCTTTCCATACCTCCTACAAAGATAAAAGCAAATCGGCAGCAGCCCGAGCTGTTTCCCGCTTTTCGTAGCTTTGACGAATATGGACGAATCAAAAAAAAGTAGAAAACTTTGGGGTCCTCTTGAATTTGCCATTCTTACCGGCTCAGGTATCGATATAGGCTGTGGTCCCGATCCTGTAACACCAAATGTCTATAAATTCGATGTACAGGACGGTGATGCAAATGAAATCACTAAATACGTTCACGACCAATTCGATTTTGTCTATGCTTCCCATTGCCTCGAACACATGCACCGTCCTGACAAAACTTTACTAGAGTGGTGGAAATTAGTGAAACCAGGGGGGCATCTTTTTTTCATGGTTCCTGATGAAGACCTTTACGAACAGGGAGTATTCCCCAGCAGATTCAATCCGGACCATAAGGCGACGTTTACTATTTCAAAGGATAAAAGCTGGTCACCTGTTTCCTTCAACGTATTACAACTGGCACACTCTCTTCCGGAGGGGCAGCTTGTAAAAATAGCCTTGCAGGACCAGGGTTACGATCGTCGTTTGATCCGCCATGGACTTTCTCGTTCTCCCTTGACTGCGGCCGCTCGTTTTTTTCTAAGAAGTTATTATTTCGCGCGAAGGCGAAAATTTGGGCCAGCACTGCCAGCTTTCGAAAGTCTCATGTCTCATTTTTCCCAAGTAGACCAGACTCTTCGATCTAATGTCGTGGCACAAATTCAGTGCATTGTTAAAAAGAACCAAACCTCACAACCTATCAGATAAATTCCTGACATCTGAACGCTACTACTCTACTACTTAGGCTTCTGGAGCAAACTAGCGATTTTTGAAGCGGCCGCGTAGATATCAATTCCAAATCGAGGTTCAATTTGATCTTCAGGATTTACCAGTTCGATAGAACCACATAGATCCGTCTCAGAGTCACAATATATTCCAGCTTCCTCCCGCTTAAACCAAATATTTCGCACAAAAACGACTGGGACATTTGCTGCATTAGCAATATGTCTGGGACCAGAATCCGTGGTAAAGACTAAATCCACATTTTTTAAGAAAGCGCACATTCCAAGAAGGCTTAACTGACCCGCCAGGATGGTGGCCCCGAGGTTATATTGTTCATTGATTTTGTTCAGCACTGTCTCATCGGACTTGGCCCCGCACAAAACGAGATTTACCGAAACCATTTTTTTAAGTTCTACCAGGGTTTCAGCAAACGCTTCGCTGGGCCAGACTCCACTCTTTTGTCGGCTTGTGATAAAAGCAGCCAAGATGTTGGGTCCGAGGTGCTTCACCCTGTTCCATTGTTCTGTGGCCGTTTTTAAATGTGAAGGACTCGGATAAAGGATTGGCCTAAGATTCCAATCAGGGTTGGTATTCGTGATCTGTGCGGTAAAATCACTGTAATAGGAAGGAAAAGCATTGGGAAAAGAAATATGTATGGGGTGGGTGATCAGAGCAGACAGACCCTTGAAGATAAACCCCACCCTGACCCCAACCTTCAATTTCACTGCCACTTTTAGGTCCCGGACGTGGTGAACCGTGTTTGTAAGAAACACTGCATCAAAATCGTGCTTTCGGAGAACCTTCAAATTGTCATCTGTCAAAGTCCCGTGATCATTGGTTCTTAAAGCCAGAGGAATGCAGAACGGATTATTTTCAAGAATTTCCGCGTTTCCCGGCTCTGTCAGGTAATAAAAAGTAGTGCATGGAAAAGAACTGGCCAGTTTCGGAAAACAATGCGTTCTATACAAAATATCCCCAATGTGACTATCGCCCAGAATTAGAACTTTCTTCCACTGCGCCATCGGTTTTGGTTTTGGCAGGCAAAGAGCGCAGTATAGTCGAAGCAACGGCCACAAAGCTTCCGTCAGCAGGGCCATATAGTAGTTACGGGGCTTTCTGAACGATTGCTTGATTAGCTTCATGCGACCTTTTTTGAGCGAAAGATATATTTTAATTTAATCAACCTTCGCCCCAACTGATATATCATTAAGCAACATATTCTCACAACTCGGAAATGCCCATGTTCCAGAATCCATAACCACAAACCCACCCGCCTTTCGCGGCCAAAAATTCTTCTGACTTTGGAAGAAATGACGCGCAGTTCATCTCTCGACATGTATGGAACACTTTGGATTGTAACCTTGGGGACGTTTGCAAGCGCGGTCAGGTAATGCACTTTCAAATCCTCATGAAAGAGTAATCCCTCTTGGGCAAGCTCTTCATAAAACTCATAAAGGCCAGTGACAATTTCATCAAATTTCCCTTTTCCAGGCGGAATCCCGCAAGCATCGTATTCGTTGCGGATTTGTGCTGCCATAAGTCTACGGCCTATGAATAATGCTGGAAGTTTGTTCCCTGCGGTTAACCTCAAAGCTACTTCATTGTAAATTCCCGACCTGACTTGTATCGCTTCATCCGCATGTTGTTTCCCTTTTACCTCTCGAATCCTTAAGACTTTTTCCAGGATTTCGCGCGCTTGAGGTCCAGCATATACATAGCCTGAATAATGACCAACTCCTGGTTGCTGAACAATTTCATGTGCCTTCTCAAAAACAACATCTACCTCGGGGGCCACAATCACAGACCGTGTGTTTACATCCTTATAGTAACCGTAATAATTCAAAAAGATGAGCGAGTAATCTCTTTCGGCAATGGTTGCCAGTATCTTTGGAATGGCGCCTGGAACATAACGATCGTCGTCGGACAAAATGGCTATGTAATTTCCTGTTGAAGCCCTGATACATCGAATCGTATTTCCGTCGAATCCTACATTTTTCTCGTTATGAAGGATATTGATCCATGGGAATTTTTTTTTAAGGTCGTCAAGCCATCCCTTTGTTCCATCCGAGGATGCATTGTTGACAATGATCAGTTCCACTTTGTCGAGATAAGGCTCGATCTGTGGAATAAGGTGGTTCAGTCCTTCTTGCAGATCTCGGATTCTA
>JAQGOY010000016.1 GCA_028293375.1 Verrucomicrobiales bacterium
TGCGGACCTTGCGGAGCATCTGGCGAACGATGATTTCAATATGTTTGTCGTTAATGGTCACACCCTGGAGGCGATAGACCTCCTGGACTTCGTTGACCAAATGTTCCTGGAGCTCCTGCGGCCCGCAGATGTCGAGAATTTCATGTGGATCCACAGGACCTTCCGTCAACTGCTGGCCTTTTTTCACGAAATCACCTTTGAATACAATAACGTGCTTTCCGATAGGAATGAGATGCTCCTCTTCCTGGGCGGTGACGGTGTCTTTGATCACGACGCAACGTTTTCCGCGAATGCTCGGCCCGAAATCAACCAGACCGTCGATTTTCGAGATTTCGGATGCATCTTTTGGACGACGCGCTTCAAACAACTCGGCCACACGCGGGAGACCACCAGTGATGTCCTTGGTCTTCGATGTTTTACGAGGAGTTTTTGCCATCAGCGTTCCGGCGACGATCTTGTCACCTTCGCCAACCACGATGTGCGCTCCAGAAGGAATCGGGTAGTTAGCCACGGCTTCATTCTTGTCGTTAAAGATAACGATTTGTGGATGCAAGTCTTCTTTGTGCTCGATGACAACCATGGCTTCCTGGCCCGTGGCGGCATCAGCCTCCTGTTTCATCGTCACGCCTTCGATGATGTCATGGAATTTCACTTTACCAGCCTTTTCCGAAAGAATAGGCACATTGTAAGGATCCCATTGGACGAAGGTATCACCCTTCTTGACCCGGCCCTTGTCATTCACCGAGATAACAGCGCCGATGACAATGTTGTGGGTTTCCAATTCGCGACCATCGTCGCCCATCAGGGAGATGGAACCGTTCTTGTTGAGGACGATGTTGGAACCGTCTTCGAGAGGAACGATACGAAGTTCGTTATAACGGATAGTTCCGTCGTGCTTGGCCTTGATCTGAGGCTGTTTAAACACACTGGCAGCGGTTCCACCGATGTGGAAGGTACGCATGGTCAGCTGAGTTCCAGGTTCACCGATCGATTGAGCGGCGATGATACCCACGGCTTCACCGAGCTTCACTGCAGAACCAGTGGCCAGGTTGCGGCCGTAGCAGGCGACGCAGATACCGAGCTTACTTTCGCAAGTCAGCACGGAGCGGATCTTCACTTTTTCCACGCCTGCGTTGTCGATGGCCTTGCCCTTGACTTCATCGATCTCAGCGTTGGCTTTGCACAACACTTCATTGAGATTATTTGGATTAATGATGTCGTCGCAGGAATAGCGACCGACGAGACGTTCCGAGAGCTTGACGACTTCGTCTTCACCTTCATAGATCGCCTGCACCCAGATTCCGTTGGTGGTTCCGCAATCGGATACGCGGATAATCACGTCCTGCGACACGTCAACCAGCTTACGGGTCATGTAACCCGAGTCAGCGGTCTTCAGGGCAGTATCAGCCAGACCTTTACGGGCGCCGTGAGTGGAGATGAAGTATTCCAAAACCGTCAAACCTTCACGGAAGTTTGAAAGAATAGGACGTTCGATGATTTCGCCGGAAGGCTTGGCCATCAAACCACGAACACCAGCCAACTGGCGAACCTGTTGACGGTTACCGCGGGCTCCGGAGTCCACCATCAGCGAAACAGGATTGAATTCCCGTTTGCCCTGGTTGTGATCCAGGGTGCGCAACATGACGTTTGCAATCTGGTCGGTGCAATGGGTCCAAATGTCGATGATCTTGTTATAGCGTTCGCCAGGAGTAATGACTCCTTTGCGGTATTGCTTCTCAACGTCGCTGATCTGCTTCTGCGCAGTTTCGATTTCCTGGTTCTTTTCTTTCGGGATGATCATGTCATCGATACCGACAGAAACACCCGCGCGGGTTGCTTCGCGGAAGCCGGCTTCCTTGAGCTTGTCCAGCGTGATAACGGTCTTGTCCTGGCCGCAAATCTTATAGCACTGCCAGATCAGGTCGCCCAATTGGCCTTTTCCAACGACTTTGTTGGGGAAGCCCATTTCGGATGGCCAGATTTCGGAGAAGATGACTCGACCAATCGTCGTTTCGATCACTTTCAGCTCCGAATTACCGTAAACTGTTTTGGTGCCGAAATCAGGATTTGCCATGCGGATCCGTTCATGGATGCGCATCCCACCGTCAGCATAAGCAAAAATGACTTCACTCTTGTTGCCGAACAATTTCAAACGAACGTCTTTCTTCTCGTTGATTTTGCGAGGTTCAGCCGTCAGGTAATAGCAACCCAGGGTAATATCCTGAGTTGGTGTCATGATAGGCTTACCGCTCGAAGGACTGAAGATGTTGTTGGGAGCCATCATCAATAGACGTGCTTCCAACTGGGCTTCAACCGAGAGAGGAACGTGAACGGCCATCTGGTCACCGTCGAAGTCAGCGTTATAGGCCGTACAAACGAGGGGGTGAATTCGTATTGCTTCACCTTCAATGAGGATGGGCTCAAAAGCCTGGATCGACAAACGGTGCAGCGTAGGCGCACGGTTCAGGAGAACCGGGTGGCCCTTGGTGACTTCTTCCAAAATATCCCAAACTTCGGGGGATTGGCGTTCAATCATCTTCTTGGCCGAGCGCACGGTGTGCACGTAGCCCAGCTCTTTCAAGCGGCGAATGATGAATGGCTCGAACAGAACGAGCGCCATCTTCTTGGGAAGACCGCACTGATTCAGTTTGAGCTCAGGCCCGATGACAATGACCGAACGGCCAGAGTAATCGACGCGTTTACCGAGCAAGTTTTGACGGAAACGTCCGCTCTTACCTTTGAGCATATCGCTCAACGATTTCAGGGAGCGATTGCCTGCGCCGGTGACAGCGCGACCATGGCGACCGTTATCAAACAACGCATCCACAGCTTCCTGGAGCATTCGTTTTTCGTTACGAATAATGACTTCAGGAGTCTTGAGCTGAAGCAGGTTTTTCAACCGGTTGTTCCGGTTGATGACGCGGCGGTATAGATCGTTAAGATCGGAAGTCGCAAATCGTCCACCTTCCAGAGGAACCAGCGGGCGAAGGTCGGGTGGAATAACTGGCAACACCGTAAGAATCATCCATTCTGGACGGGTCTTCGAGGTGAAGAAGGCATTCAACAATTTGATGCGCTTGGCAATCTTTTTGCGAATCTGTTTGCTCTTGGTTTCCAGCATCGCCCCCTGCAGGTGTTCAACCTGTTTGTTCAGGTCGACATTTGCCAGGCCGGCGCGCACGCCTTCGGCGCCCATTTTGGCGACGAAAGAATCCGGCCCATAGGTTTCGCGGGCTTCGCGGTATTCGGTTTCGCTCAGGAGCTGGTGAACCTTAAGAGGTGTCGATCCAGCATCGATGACCATGTAATCCTCATAGTAGATCACGCGTTCCAGGTTGCGTGCCGTCATATCCAGGACGAGACCCAGCCGTGATGGCATACATTTGAAGAACCAAATGTGAGAAACCGGCACAGCGAGTTCGATGTGCCCCATTCGCTCGCGTCGAACGCGGGCCAGGGTCACTTCAACGCCGCAACGATCACAGACCACCCCGCGGTGCTTGATGCGCTTATACTTTCCGCAGGAGCATTCCCAATCCTTCACCGGACCGAAAATACGTTCGCAGAACAAACCACCTTTTTCCGGCTTGAATGTCCGGTAATTGATGGTTTCAGGGTTTTTTACCTCCCCTTTTGACCAGGCACGGATTGCCTCCGGCGACGCCACCTGGATGGCGACATACTCCACCTGATTGACCTTGTCGAGGCCAAGCAACTCGCGAGCGGATTCTTTTGTATTAATCATACTATGGGCATGTGGACTTCCACTTAAACTATTATATATTAAAATTAACCAAGGGTTGCCAACGGTTCAGGATTGTTTTGGGCGTGCTCGACTGGATTCGAGTATCCCACTTTAACATCCATTCCCAATGATTGCATTTCCTTAACAAGCACGTTGAACGACTCAGGAATTCCGGCCTCGAGGCAGTTATCCCCCTTCACAATGCTTTCGTAGATGCGGGTTCTGCCCTGCACGTCATCAGATTTCACAGTGAGGAGTTCCTGCAATGTGTAGGCTGCGCCGTAGGCTTCCATGGCCCAGACTTCCATTTCCCCGAAGCGCTGACCGCCGTATTGGGCTTTACCACCCAGCGGCTGTTGCGTGACAAGCGAGTAAGGTCCAACCGCGCGAGCGTGGATCTTGTCGGCGACCAAATGTCCCAGCTTCATCATGTAGATGTAGCCAACGACAATTTCCTGGTCGAACGTTTCCCCTGTCCGTCCATCGTAGAGATGGGTCTTGGCGTTTTCCGGCAAGCCGGCCTGCTTCAGATATCCGCGGATATCCTTTTCCTTGATGCCGTCGAATACCGGGGTTGCAAATCGCAAGCCCAACAGCTTCGCTGCCCAGCCCAAATGTGTTTCGAGCACCTGTCCCACGTTCATGCGGGATGGCACACCGAGCGGGTTCAAAACGATATCCACCGCAGTTCCGTCCGCAAGGAACGGCATGTCTGCTTCGGAGACGATCTTGGCCACCACACCTTTGTTACCGTGACGACCGGCCATCTTGTCACCGACCGACAGCTTGCGCTTGGAGGCGATGTAGACTTTGACCGATTTGACCACGCCGCTGTCGACTTCTTCACCCGCTTCAGCGCGCTCAAGTTCGTCGTCGTGCTGCATCTGGAGATCATCGAATTTCTTTTTGAAGGTTCCGATGATTTCGTTGATTTTGTTGCGGATTGGCGATGGATCAATTTCGATCCGGTCGTAAACCGTGGCGAGCTTTCGCAGCAATGTCTTGGTAATCTTGCGATTGGCCGGGATGATAATCTCACCGGTTTCTGAATTGACGACGTCCAGCGGGATCTTTTCACCCAGCAGGATGTTGCTCAATGCTTCCGTTAATTGCTCGCGGAGTTCTTCGGTCTTCTTCTTGTAATCTTCGAGAACTTCCTTGGCAGCCTTTTTCGGCTCTCCACTAAGCTTGATTTCTTTTTCCACGTCCCGTTCCTTCTTCGAGGAAACTTTGACATCCATAACGATGCCGTAGGTTCCAGAGGGAACTTTTAAGGAGGTATCTTTAACGTCAGCCGCTTTTTCACCGAAGATAGCGCGCAAAAGGCGTTCTTCAGGAGCAAGCTCTGTTTCGCTCTTCGGCGTAATTTTACCCACGAGGATATCACCAGGTTTCACTTCCGCGCCGATTCGGATGACACCGTCAGCACCGAGGTTCTTCAACGCTTCATCGCCCAGGTTGGGTATGTCGCGAGTGATTTCTTCCGGCCCGAGCTTGGTATCGCGAGCGGCCACTTCAAATTCATCGATGTGAATCGAGGTGAAGATGTCGTCTTTTACGATGCGTTCGCTGATCAGGATAGCGTCTTCGAAGTTATAACCGTTCCAAGGCATAAACGCGCAAAGCACGTTGCGGCCCAGGGCCAGTTCTCCGCCCTGTGTGCAAGGACCGTCAGCGATGACTTGACCCTTCTTCACATGGTCGCCCTTGCTCACCAGGATTTTCTGGTTGATGCAGGTCGCCGCGTTCGAGCGCATGAACTTGCGGATGTTATAAACGAAGGTGCCGCTGTGCGGATCGTTCTTCAGTTTTTTCTTGGATTCAGGAATCTTGCCGTCCGCAGTAATGATAATCTGATTCCCGGTGATGGAAGCCACTTTGCCAGCTTCTTCAGCGACCACCACGGCACGTGAGTCACGGGCTACCCGTTCTTCAAGACCGGTGGCGACCAGAGGAGCGTCAGTAATCAAAAGCGGCACAGCCTGCCGTTGCATGTTCGAACCCATCAACGCGCGGTTCGCATCGTCGTGCTCGAGGAACGGAATCAAACTTGCAGCCACCGAGACCAACTGTTTCGGAGACACGTCCATGTAATCAACCGATTCCGCTTCGACTTCTACGAAGTCGCCTTTGCGGCGGCAGGTGACACGTTCTGTAGTGAAATGTCCCTTTTCATCAATCGACGCATTGGCCTGCGCCACAGTGAAGGATTCTTCACGATCTGCGGTCAGGTAGTCGATATGGTTGGAAACGCGGCCCTTTTCGACTTTGCGATAAGGAGTTTCCAGGAAACCGAAATCATTCACCCGTGCGAAAGTCGCCAGCGATGCAATCAAACCAATGTTTGGACCTTCGGGAGTCTCAACGGGACAGATACGGCCGTAGTGAGAAGGATGAACGTCACGAACTTCAAATCCAGCGCGATCACGGGAAAGACCGCCTGGCCCCAGAGCCGATAAACGGCGTTTGTGGGTTAATTCAGCCAGAGGGTTAATTTGATCCATGAACTGTGAGAGCTGGCTGCGACCAAAGAAATCGCGGATGACAGCAGACAAAGCTTTCGGATTGATCAATTTCTGCGGAGCCATCGATTCCATACCTTGATCGAAGAGCGTCATGCGCTCCTTGACCAGGCGTTCAGTGCGAGCCAGACCGACACGGCATTGGTTCGCCAACAATTCGCCCACGGTTCGGATACGGCGGCTTCCCAAATGGTCGATGTCGTCCAGAGAACCTTCACCCTTTTTCAGGCGGAGCAAATATTTCGTGGCAGCCACGAGATCTTCCTTGGTCAGGATGCGGGAATCCCCATCACCTTTGATACCAAGCTTTTGATTGATCTTATAACGACCCACGCGACCAAGGTCATAACGCTTCGGATCGAAGAACAGGCGCTTGATCAATGCACGAGCATTCGCTGCTGTTGGTGGATCCCCAGGACGAAGGCGGCGATAAATATCTTTCAGCGCTTCTTCTTCGTTCTTGGTTGGATCCTTTTTGATACACTTGATCAAAATGCCGTCGTCCGAGGTGGTATCCACCACGCGGATCTTGGCAACTCCCAGTTCAGCGATCTGCTTAACGACTGCTTTGGAAAGCGGTTCGAATGCGCGAGCCACGACAATTCCCTTATCGGGATCGATGGCGTCTTCGGTCAGAACTTTGTTCTGAATGTCTTCAAGTTTTTCCGCTTCTTTGATGGTGAGTTCTTCAATGTCGTAGAACAACTTGAGAATCTCGGCATCTGTTCCGTAGCCCAGAGCCCGGAAGAAAGTAGTGGTCAGGAACTTTCTGCGACGTTTTTTACGGTCCAGGTAAACGTAAAGCAAATCACCGGTATCAAACTGAGCCTCATACCAGGAACCGCGGTCAGGAATAATTCGGAATGAATAAAGAGTCTTGCCGTTCGGATGCTGGGTCGCTTCGAAAGCTAAACCAGGGGAACGATGCAACTGACTGACAATGACGCGTTCTGCGCCATTGATGACAAATGTGCCCTGAGGTGTCATCAGGGGGAGTTCGCCCATGAATACTTTTTCTTCTTTGGTCCCCTGCTCTTCTTTGAGCAGGAAGGTCACATGAAGCGGGGCTCCGTAAGTGATGCCTTCGCGGAGGCATTCGAGCCAATCCAGCTTCGGATCGCCGATTTCATAACTATGAAAATCGAGGACGCATTTCCCATCGTAACTTTCAATGGGGAACACTTCGGTAAATACAGCCTGTAGTCCTAAATTTTTCCGGCGTGAGGGGGCTACCTCAACCTGAAGGAACTCCTTGTACGAATTGGTTTGCAATTCGATGAGATTAGGTGGAGCGATAATCTCTTTAATCTTACCGAAGTTGATTCTTTCGTTAACTTTCGATGGCATTTTTGGACCTATTAATAAGCGGCCGGCGACACGTGCCAGACCTATTTTTCTATAAACGACAGAAGGCAAGGCCTCTGTTTTTCTCAGAGAACTCGCCAATTTCAAATGACTACCCTAATAAAACTGCGTTACCGATATATATCTTCCTGATCTTCGCTCGACAGTGAAGGGCGACGAGCCCAGGCTCGTCGCCCTTAACAGATTTGGAATATTACTTAACTTCCACTTTTGCGCCAGCTTCTTCGAGCTTCTTCTTGGCAGCATCAGTATCAGCCTTGTTAGCGCCTTCAAGCACGGGCTTCGGAGCACCTTCAACAAGGGCTTTCGCTTCAGCCAAACCGAGACCGGCTTTGACTTCACGAACGGCCTTGATGACAGAGATCTTCTTATCAGCAGGAACAGAGATAAGGATCACGTCAAAAGCAGTTTTTGCTTCAGCAGGAGCTGCAGCAGCTCCGCCTGCAGCGGCACCGCCGCCAGCGGCAGCGACAGGAGCAGCAGCGGAAACACCCCAGGTGGTTTCCAATTGCTTCACCAGGTCAGCAGCTTCAATTACAGTTAATTTACTAAGTTGTTCTACGATGGATGCGATATCAGCCATTTTACCTTTCAGTCTCGTCGTTGTCCGCGGCTGCGGTCATTTCAGTTTACCGCCTGTAAACCGACGATTTACTTTTTGTTGATGTTAGTTCCCGTCTTCATCGGCTAGATCAAAGACGAAATTTTAGTTTACCAAAGTTATTCCCCTTTGTCCACTTTTGCCTGGATCACTCGAGCCAGCATTCCGCCAGGAGTGTTGATCAAAGCAGCCAGCTTGGTAGCCGGTGCGTTGATAACTCCGAGTAATCTCCCACGAAGCACTTCGATGGAGGGGAGATCAGCCAGGGCGAGGATGTCCTTGCTTTCCAGGCGTTGGTTATTCAAATAGCCGAATTTAATTTTCGGTTTTTCAAATTCAGCGCCGAAGGTCTTGACGATCTTGGCGGCTGAGGAAACGTCCTTCTGGCCTGTAATGACCGCAAGCTGGCCCGTCAACGAACCGCTCAAATCAGCCATGCCCGCTTCTTTGGCGGCCATACGGAAAATGCTGTTCTTGACCACGTGAATTTCGGCGCCTGCCTTATGAAGGCGTTTCCGAAGCTCGGTAATGGGGCCGACTTTCAGGCCGGTGTAATCCACCACTAGAAAGAATGGGGAACCATTCAACCGGGTAAGATATTCTTTTGTGATATTCTGTTTTTCTGCGCGCATGATGTCTTGGGGTAAAGGTTATGCAGCAAACTCACGAACGTCTACCTTGACGGCAGGACTCATTGTCGCCGAGAGCGTGCAACTTTGAATGAACTGGCCTTTCGAGCTCGCTGGCTTGGCTTTGGAAACGGCTTCGATCACCGCCCGTGCATTTTCAACGATCTGCTCAGGCTTGAAGGAGACTTTACCAACAGGGACATGAACGTTTCCAGCTTTGTCGACTTTGAATTCCACACGACCAGCTTTTACTTCTCGGACCGCTTTTGCCGTGTCATCAGTCACCGTTCCAGTTTTTGGGTTCGGCATAAGACCGCGAGGCCCCAACACTTTACCCAGTTTACGAACTTCAACCATGGCTTCGGGAGTGGCGATGGCAACATCGAAATCATTAAAGCCTTCGACGCACTTCTTGATCATTTCTTCGTAACCAACAAACTCCGCCCCGGCAGCGCGGGCTGCGTCGGCTGCGGCGCCGTCCTTGGCAAACACCAGCACTTTGACCACTTTTCCGCTTCCGTGAGGCAGCGGAACAGTTCCGCGAACCATCTGGTCGGATTGCTTGGGGTCAACACCAAGTTTGAATGCTACTTCAATTGTCTCATTGAACTTAGCTTTAGGAAACTTGGACAATACTTCTACGGCGGAAGCGAGGGCGTAAACTTTACGCTTATCAACGACTTCCAGGGCTTTTTTGTATCTTTTACTAGGCATTTTTATATCTGCGGTTCAAACGAGCTTAATGCTCTCCCGCTTTTGTTGTTGTTACTCAGTCAATGACGTCAATCCCCATACTGCGGGCAGTACCGGCGATCAAACGGAAAGCGGATTCTTCATTGGTCGCATTCAGGTCTTTCATCTTCATTTTGACGATTTCCATGACTTGCTTGCGATTCACTTTGCCAACCTTGTCCTTGTTCGGAACTTTGGAACCGGAGGCAATTCCCGCTGCTTTCTTGAGGAGCGCGGAAGCTGGCGGCGATTTGGTGATGAAGGTAAAGGATTTATCCTGGAACACGGTGATTACCACCGGGATAATCATTCCAGCCTGCTCTTTGGTCGCAGCATTGAATTCTTTGCAGAACGCCATGATGTTGACACCCTGTTGACCAAGGGCTGGACCCACTGGAGGAGCAGGATTTGCCTGTCCGGCCGGGATTTGTAATTTAATCTGTCCTGTAATCTTCTTTGCCATAAAATTTTTGTCTTACGCCTTTTCGACCTGCCAATATTCCAGTTCTACTGGAGTATTTCGTCCGAAGATGTTGACGGTCACCTTCAGTTTGCCACGATCCGGTTCAATTTCTTCAATAACACCACTGAAGTTGAGGAAAGGGCCATCGTTGATCTTGATAGTTTCTCCCACCTCGAAATTGACCTTTGGTTTTTCCCGGTCTTCTGCGTCCGAAATTTGATTCTTGATGACATCCATCTCCTCCTGGGACGCGGTCTGGGGATATTCCCCGCCGACGAAGCCAATGGCTCCGGGAGTCTCCTTAATGAAATAAAAGGGTTTTGGAATGACGCGTTTGGCTTCGTCGAGCAACGCCATTTCGATATAAACGTAACCAGGATGCAGTTTGCGCGTGGTTACTGTTTTCTTTCCATTGCGCACTTCGGCTACTTTTTCGACAGGCACAAGGACTTCCTTGATGAATTCGCCCATCTCTTCAGCCTTCATTCGCTTTTCGATGCTTTCCTTCACTTTATGCTCCTGGCCGGAAAGCGTGTGAATGACAAACCATTGGTTTTTCATAGCTGTTTCCATTAGGTGAAAAAGTGACGGATGATGAAACTAAAGGCGAAATCAGTTACTATGGTGAACACACCAATGAGCACGATGGCCACAAATACCACCCCGGTCGAGGCTTTGAGTTCCTCCACGGTAGGCCATGAGCAGCGTTTCAGTTCTTCCTGCGTTTCCCGGAAATAACCGGAAATGCGCAAAAAGCTGCCTCTGCGGACGAGCACGACGAATACAACCGCCGCGACCACCAGCCCCACCAACATTGGGATGTAACTATTCATATTTAAAACTTTGGCGGAGGGAGAGGGATTCGAACCCCCGAAGGCTGTTACACCTTAACGGTTTTCAAGACCGCCGCAATCGACCACTCTGCCATCCCTCCGGTTTCCACTTACTTTTGGCAGGGCGGGAGGGAATCGAACCCCCAACCAACGGTTTTGGAGACCGCTACTCTACCAATTGAGCTACCGCCCTAAATTTTGACGAGTGGAACTTTTAACCGGATGAAAAAGCAGGCGGGGTTTGACCCCCGCCTTTCCCTCGAATTTCAATTATTTCGCCACGACTTCACTAACACGCCCGGCGCCGATGGTGCGGCCACCTTCGCGGATCGCGAAACGTTGGCCTTTTTCCATCGCCACGGGTGCGATCAGTTCGACTTCGACGGAGACATTATCGCCAGGCATCACCATTTCAACACCAGCAGGGAGGGTCACGTTTCCGGTGACATCCGAGGTGCGGAAATAGAATTGTGGGCGGTATTTGTTAAAGAATGGGGTATGACGGCCACCTTCATCTTTGGAAAGAACGTAAACTTCAGCCTTGAACTTGGTCTGGGCCTGGATGGAACCGGGCTTTGCCAACACCATGCCGCGTTCAACTTCGTCCTTCTTGGTTCCGCGGAGCAGAACACCGACGTTGTCGCCAGCACTGGCTTTATCCAACAGCTTGCGGAACATTTCGATGTCGGTTGCTGTGGTCTTGCGGGTATCCTTAAGACCAACGATTTCAACTTCAGACATTTTGTTCAGTTCGCCACGTTCCACACGGCCGGTCACGACGGTTCCACGACCTTCAATGTTGAACACGTCTTCGATGCACATCAGGAATGGCTTGTCGATTTCGCGGGGAGGCAGCGGGATGAATTTGTCGACTGCGTCGAGCAAATCAGCAATCGCCTTTTCACCTTCAGGCTTGGCAGCGAGAGCGGCGGTGGCGGATCCGCGGATGACAGGAGCGGTGTCGCCAGGGAAACCATACTTGGTGAGCAAGTCACGAATTTCCATTTCGACGAGGTCCAAAAGCTCTGGATCATCAACGAGGTCGACCTTGTTGAGGAAAACGACGATGGCAGGCACGCCGACCTGGCGGGCGAGCAGGATATGTTCGCGGGTCTGAGGCATTGGGCCGTCAGCAGCGCTAACTACCAGAATAGCTCCGTCCATCTGGGCGGCACCGGTGATCATGTTTTTGACATAATCAGCGTGTCCAGGACAGTCAACGTGAGCATAATGCCGTTGTGGGCTTTCATACTCCACGTGAGATACTGCGATCGTAACGGTTTTTGTTTCGTCACGAACGGTTCCACCCTTGGTGATTTCAGCGTAGCTGATCTTCGGGGCCAAACCCTTGCGGTTTTGGACTTCGACGATCGCAGCGGTCAAGGTGGACTTACCGTGGTCGACGTGACCAATTGTACCAATGTTAACGTGCGGTTTTGTTCTTTGAAACGCTTCTTTTGCCATGCTGTCTCCTGCTTATTTCTGTTTGTTTCTATTTGTTAAACTCAAAAACCTGGAGCCCATCATCAGGATCGAACTGATGACCTCGTCCTTACCAAGGACGTGCTCTACCGACTGAGCTAGATGGGCACTACCCAAATTTATATGCCCAAAAAAAACGACAAAAATTCCATCAACCTCGTCTTTTTGTCTCTAACAATCTTCCAGAGGTTAACGTTTTTGCTATATTTCCGGACCAATGACTCCAGAGAAACTAAGTAACTTCACCATGGGTGTCAATCGGTTTTTCTCTGAATTCACTGGCTCTTGCTTTTTTTCCACTCCACCTTCGGCGGTTCGGTCAATCCTTTGGCCCGGTATGCATTCCTAAAGTGGCATTTAGCAACTACTTCCAGCTGATTTTGCCCAAACTTTTCAACGAATATTTTAGCTGCCTCATCCACCGCAGCCGACGCTCCCTTCGGGAAAGTCATCCCAAATTCTTTTCCCATCTGTCTCAACCTCGTCACAAACTCGTTTCGAGCCACAATCGACGCCGCTGCCACCGCAATATCGGCTTCCGCCTTGTGCCTTTGCACCAGTTCAATCGATTTCCCCTCTTTCATCAGCGCTTTCTCTATCACAGACTTGCTGGATGCGAACTGGTCACTGATCGCACGAAGCGGAGCAGGCTTCAAATCCTCTTTTCGTCGCAACAGGTTCTCAATTACCCGCGCATGCCCCCATGCCAGTATCGTATTCACACTCCGCATCGTGGTGTAGAGTTTGTTATAGGCCGCACATCCCACCGGAACCACTGACACCACCGCCCCCTTTGTGTTCAGGATCAATTCCGCCAGCTCCGCCATTCGTTTGTCGCTGGAAATGTTCTTGGAATCCTGAATGCCTTTATTCTTCCAGGACTGGATCGCCTCAGCGTTAACGTAAACGCCTGCCACACACAACGGCCCGAAAAAATCTCCTTTGCCGCTTTCATCAACCCCAATTCGCGGATCCAGCAGTTCCGGATGCAGTGCCTCTTCATAGCCCAGCGAAGCTTGTTGAAGTATCTGCGGTTCCAAAACGAATTCCAAAAATTCGGATGTTCCCTTCCCCTGCACCACCAGCTTCATCGAATCATACATCACCACGTTAACGTTATTTAACCCTGCTCCAAACTTTGCATAGGGTACCTGCTTAAATTCGAAACCTTTCTCGTCCAGATACTTCCTCAATGATTCTCCCTGCTCCGCTGTCAATTTAGTTGTATACGAGGTCAAAGGATTCACGATAAGTTGGCCAGCGTAATTAGTTGACCCTTTGATTTCAACCATGCAGTTGCCGCCCCCTTCCGCTTCGACACTCGATAAAAAGCTTACTGCCATGACCGAGAGGCTCGTTGCCTGGTTCGAAATCAATAAGCGCGACCTGCCATGGCGCAAAACCCGCGATCCCTATGCCATCTGGGTCAGTGAGATCATGCTCCAGCAAACCCAGGTCGCCACGGTCATCCCCTATTTCGAACGATGGATGGGCTCCCTCCCCTCAATAAGCCATTTGGCCGACGCCGATCCACAACAATTGTTAAAGCTATGGGAAGGACTCGGCTATTACACCCGGGTCAAAAACATGCAGAAGGCCGCACTTCGCATTGTCGAGCTCCACGAATCCGTATTCCCCACCGATTTTCAACATATTCTGGCATTGAACGGCATCGGCCCCTACACCGCCGGAGCCATCAGCAGCATCGCCTTCAACCAACCCTCCCCCATTCTCGATGGCAATGTCATTCGAATCCTGACCCGCCTTTTCGCGCTCAAGACCGATGTACAGACCAACGTTGCGAAAATTGAATTATGGACCCTTGCCAGGGAACTCGTGGAGCAAGCCCACGCCTCGATGCCAGACCGCCCCCAGGCATGCAGCCACTTCAACCAGGCCATGATGGAACTCGGCGCCACCGTTTGCCTGCCCAAGAAACCTCTATGTGGGGTCTGCCCAGTCGCCGAATGGTGCGAGGCACGCAAAGCCGGCACCCAGGAACAATTCCCCATTAACAGCAAAAAAACGGAATACACCAAACGCTACTTCTGCACCCTGATCTTCCAACGCGAAAACCAATTCCTCATCCGACAACGCTCCGCAGCGGAAGTCAACGGCATGCTCTGGGAATTTCCCACCACCGAGATCGACGAATCCGAATTCAAAGCAACCTTCGCCCAATCAAAACGGAAACACACATTGCTGGGCACCGTGAAGTTCGCCATCACCCGCTACCACAACAAGCTGGTGGCGATCAGACAAAGCGACCCCCTCAATAAAAACCTCCCGGACGGAATTTGGAAAACGCTAACCGAACTCAAAGCACTCCCCTTCAGCAGCGCCCAAAAACGAGTCCTCCAACTACTTCTCGAACCGCACCCAGCAAAAACTGCCGAGCAACCCACACTGCTCTGAAAATAAATCCAGGCATTTAGATATAGACGCTTCGACTTATGAACAAAACCCTACCGGCGCAAAATCTTTGCATGATATTCCCGAGCAGAATAATGCCGGAATCCACGCAAATCACTGAAGCTGCGACGTCATATCCAGCAAAGCGAATCGTCGGCCCGGGTACCCAATCAGAGCACCAGGCTCTCGACTCTATTTTGCAACCGTCCACCTGTCCCTTAAAACCTCAACTTTGGCGATGCGACCCTCCTACAGGTGCGTTGACTGACCAGGATATTCTAAGTATTCTAGTTGAATGTGCAGTGCAGAAATAATTTCGGAAATTCCAAAATTGTCGCACGAAGCCCGACGGGAAATCATGCGTTTCTTGATCGAAGCGGTAACAGAATCTGCGATCCTCGCTGAGAATGACCGGAGGGCTCTTGAACGCTTCCAAGCCCTTGACCAGATGGAATCCGCCGATGAAAAGAACGGCTCTCGGTGAAGTCTGGTGGGTGGACTTGGGGATGGCGGCAAAAATCCGACCCGCGCTCATTTTAAGCGAATATCCTGAAGACGACGAATTGGCGCTTCTCATTATTGCCCCTTACACTACCGCGATTCGTGGGAATCGGTGGGAGATCAATATAACTAAACCATTTGTCAAGAATTCATGAGTTTTCCACCTTCAGCAAATTCGACCGATTTCTCTAGCTGGATTTGAAAGTCTCTTGGATATATGGACTCGCGAAGAATTAAACCTGGTTAAAATAAAGCTCAACCAATGGCTCAATCTAGGCCGCTAAACCCAATGGACTTTCGACAGATATTCGAAACTTTCTTGCGTCCTCCTACGCGGGATCTATTTCGTCTTCAGCATTTTCACAATAGACCTCTTTTCCCATGACCGACCCTTCCTTCGATTTTGAGGACATGGAGCAGACATTTTCCGAGGCGTGCAATTACTGCGGTCGAAAAAATCCGGAAAAAATTCAAAATTGCTCCGGGTGTGGCCAATGGCTGGGCAACGGTCCCTCACCAGCGGAAATCGCTGCAAGGCGCAAATCCAAAACTATCGCAGTCATTTTGGCTTTTATTTTTGGACCTCTTGGCCTCATCTACTTATGGGCTTGGTGGCCGATGGTGGTCATGATAATCGCTCAGTTAGTCCTCTATTGCCTCAAGGCATCCACTCTTTGGGTTCTATTGATCAGCCGGATAATTTGCGCCACCTGGGCCTATCAAATAGTGGTGAAAATGGACCAAACCCCCAACCCGCGACGAGAAGCCGAAATAATGCTGGACCAGGCGATTCAACTGGAACGAACAGATCTCTCCCAGGCAATAAAGGTGTATGAAGACATTGTCGAAAACCATCCCAATACCCGCTCGGGCAAGGCAGCCGCCCAGTGCCTCGAAACCTTAAAACGTTCAGCAACCACACAACCCCGAAATCCATAACCAGAATCAGTCCCAGACTAATATCCAAACGACGTAGCCAACCGACGACACCAAACAAACTGACAGCTTCCGAGAATGGCGAGGCTTGGCCTAAGCCAGGTAAGGCCTGGCAACCTCTTGCTGGGGCAAAACGAAGCAAGAGACAAAGCACGCCATTTTAAAAAATCATCGCGAACGAAACGGAGATGGGGAACACTAACCTAAACTTTTAAAAACTATGGGCGTCTCATTGCAATGCATCCTCAACCCCAACCTGGACGATCTTCCCTTCATGGAGGGAAAATCCTTGGCCATGGCCTATTGTGGCGACGCAGGCGGAGAACTATTCGCTCCATCCCCGGCGGAGAACGACATCATCAAAATCGATTTCGGAGGATCTCAAACCAAAGCATCCAATAACGCGTCCTCGTCCGAATCCAACGACTCATTGTTAACAGCCATCGGCAGTTTCATCGAAGGTCCAGGCAATCCAGAATGGCACGAGCCAGCGTCGGGGCTGGCCGCCATAAAAAACATACTCCACAAGCTCAAGACAGGCACCAAAGTGGAACTATCCCCAGAATTTGGATTCGGAGGAAACGATTGCGACGATCTGACCCAAGGCGTCCAATACGACCTCGAAACCCTCCATGAAATATTGGAAAAAGCCCAAACCGCCAAAGCAAAATTCCACCTGGCCTTCGACGTTTGAACAAGAAAACCACGCTGCAGTTAGACCATGGAATCTGATTCTCTAATCAAGTAGACTTTGCACTACCTCATCATCATAGACGGACGCATAACACTCCAAACCTCCAAAGATTGGGCGTTGGAAAGTCTGGAAGGTCCATGGTGTGGCGAATGGGGCAGTCACTTTAGCGATATGGAGCTTCCAGTTGGAATCAATCTTATGCACATAGAAGCGAACTTCTTGAGAGAAAGCGCTTTCCCTGCTGCAACAAATGCAGAATTAAAAAATGGCGACTTAATTATCTATCTTCAAGAAGCCGGACTACCAAGTGCGGAATGTATGCCGTTTTTGCCTGTCATGCGCGCCCAGCTTCCCCAAGGACCAGAGATACTTATCCTTACGGGATTTGAAAGCCTCAACCCCGAACTCTAACACCAACCCTCGCTCCAAAACTGGCCGTACTTGCCTTCATTTCATTCGTTTACTCGTTGGGCATCAGGCTTTTCAAAAGTCGGCGCAGCCAATTTCACCGCGCTTACGCGGTCATTTTTCTATACCTCCACTTGATGATCCAAAATTTTGATCCTGGCACATAGAGTTGGGATCGCTTTTAAGTGCAGAATCGAAATCAACCTGCATCACTCCTCCTCGTGTTTTTCCTTCTCCAGTATTCGATCAATCGTCACGTCCAATAATTCTTTATACTTATCCACTTTCATGACCAGCGGATCCGGCTTTCCTTCGGCCCGATAAATCCACCCTGCCCCGTAACAATCTTTCGAAATCAAAAGCACATTTGTTTTCAATTCCGGATTGGCGTTCAGAAATTTGCCGCCCATCACCGAATATAAATCCGAGAGCGCTTTAAATCCTTCTATCCATCCCAGCACATCTCCCGGGGAAATGATCTTGCCCTCCGGCGCCTCCACCGCGTGGTCAACCATTTCCCCGAGCATGCGTGAAGCAAACTTGGTGATGCCCACCTGGTAAATATTTTCGGATTCCTCCCGCAGCCAAAAATGAGAGGGCGCGTAAAGATAGTCCTCCGGCAAATGGGTTACAAAATGGGACCTTTTGTAAAACTGGGTTGTGGGTTTGCCGGTATTCATGAACGTCCCGCGTTTTGTAAGCACTTTCTACAGGCCTCGCAATTTTTAAATCACTTGTTCATACTCCGGTCATCTCGTGCATTACTTTGATTACAACGCCACTTCACCGTTGATCCCGGTAGCCAGGGACGCCTGGCTTGCCGCTAACAATGAGTTTTCTGGCAACCCGTCCAGCCTCCACCGCTCCGGACGCCGGGCGGAGCACGCCCTCGAAAATGCACGCGCTGAACTTGCCGAAATTCTTGGCTGTGTTTCCTCCGAGATCATTTGGACCTCTGGCGCAACAGAATCTGCAAATCTTGTCATCCACCAGCTTTCCACTTACGAAACCACTCGATCCATTTTCATTTCCAGCATTGAGCACCCCTGCATTTTCGACTCCGCCAAAGGGGCTTTGGGCGATCGCCTTCGTGTCATTCCAGTAACCAGCAAAGGCGTGATCGATCTTGTTGCGCTCACCAGCCAGGCTGTCAAAGAAAATCCAGCCGCGATCATCCTCATGGCTGCCAACAACGAGACAGGAGTGATCCAGCCCTGGGAGGTGATCCGCGACTTTTGCTTGAAACATGGCATCCTTTTTATTTGTGATGCTGTGCAACTCCTCGGGAAACTCCCCTGCGATGGATTGGGGAAATGCGATTTTGTCTTCGCCAGCGGTCACAAATTTGGCGCTCCAAAAGGGGTAGGTTTTTTAAAAATGCCTGCCCGCTTTCCATTTAAACCCTTATTTGTCGGCGGCAAGCAAGAGTTCGGGTTTCGTGCCGGCACCGAAAATGTCCCAGGCGTCCTTGCGTTCATGGCCGCCCTGCGCGAGCGCCAAATGACCATCTTCCACGGTGGCGGCGAAGCTCAAACCCTGCTGAAAATCGAAGCCATGAACCTGCTTTCGAAGGCACTCCCAGAAGCCACCTTGATTTCAGACGCTCCAGCGTTGTGGAATACCGGTACGTTTCTCATGCCCGAATTCGATTGCCGAAAGCGCTGGGTGGTGTAATTTGATAAAGCCGGTTACGCCGTTTCTTCCGGCTCGGCATGCGCCAGCGGCAATGAAGACCCCTCCCACGTTTTACTCGCCATGGGCATTTCCCCCATGGATGCGGGGCGCGCGATTCGTTTCAGCAGCGGTTGGGAAACCAATCTGGCGGATTGGCAACAGCTTGCCGAAGCTTCCCGAAAGGTATATGAAGAGATGAAATCTCAAAACCCATGACGCCCATTGTCGTCAACTGGCCCCAAAAAATATGATTACTCGTCGTGAAGCTATAACTCGGACAAGCCTCGTCACCGCTGGCATTCTTGCTACCGGCCCCCTCGGCGCTCAGACGCCAACTCCTGCGGCGGCCACCGGCCCGCATAAACTGCCACCACTGCCCTACGCTTACGACGCCCTGGAACCCTACATCGACACAAGCACGATGCAGATCCACCATGATAAACATCACGCCGCCTACATAGCCAATTTGAACAAGGCTCTCATCGATGCTCCTGAGCTCGCCACAAAATCGGCCGAGGACCTCGTCAAAAATTTGGCAGCGGTCCCTGAAAAAATTCGAACCGCCGTTCGCAACAACGGAGGAGGTCACGCCAACCACTCTTTTTTCTGGAATTGTCTCGCAAAAGGAAAATCCGACAAACCTTCCGGCGATTTACTGGCCGCCATCGATAAAAAATTTGGCAGCTTCAATGCCTTCAAGGATGATTTCACGAAGGCCGCCACCACGGTGTTCGGCAGCGGATGGGCCTGGCTCACCATCTCTGGCGGGGAACTCAAAGTCATCAATTTACCAAACCAAGACTCTCCACTATCCACAGGAGCAACTCCGTTACTTGGCCTCGATGTTTGGGAACATGCCTATTATCTCAAATATCAAAACAAACGCCCGGATTATATTGGCGCCTTTTGGAATGTGGTAAACTGGGATTTCGTTGCCCAAAATCTTAAAAACGCAAAAGCATAATTTACTAATTCCTAATTACTATGAACACACTCTCCCGACGTTCTGCCCTCAAAAAAATCGCCGGCTCCGCTGCTGCTGTCACTGCCGTTGCTTCTCTTTCCCAACGCCTCCAGGCCGCAGAGGAAAAAATGGACACCAGAATGAAGGGCCAAATCAATCATTCCGTTTGTAAATGGTGCTATGGGAAAATCCCATTGGAGGATTTCTGCAAAGCCGCCAAGCCCATGGGGCTTCAGTCCGTTGAGTTGCTCGGGCCATCCGAATGGCCAATGCTCAAGAAATATGACCTTACCTGCGCCATGGCGAGTGGCGCCGATAATATTACCTTTGGCTTCAACCGTTTGGAAAACCACGGTAAACAAGTAGAAGTTTTCACCAAAATGATCCCCCAGGTGGCGGACGCCGGTTTGACAAACCTGATTTGTTTTTCCGGCAACCGCAACGGGATGTCCGATGAACAGGGGCTTGAGAATTGCACAGTGGGACTGAAGAAACTCATGTCGCTGGCTGAAAAGCACAAAGTCACTCTCGTCATGGAGCTTCTCAATAGCAAAATCGACCACGGAGATTACATGGCGGACCATACGCATTGGGGCGTCGAACTTGTAAAAAGGGTGGGCTCGGAACGATTCAAACTTCTCTACGATATTTACCACATGCAAATCATGGAAGGTGACGTCATTCGTACCATCAAAGGCGACAAAGGCAAAAAAATCGAATCTGCCGCTCCTTACATCGCCCACTATCATACCGGCGGCGTTCCAGGCCGCGCTGAAATCGATGATTCCCAGGAACTCAACTACCCAGCCATCATGAAGGCCATTATCGAGACCGGTTTCAAAGGTTTCGTAGCCCAGGAATTTATTCCTAAACGCGCCGATGCCCTGGCCTCACTGAAACAAGGCGTCAACATCTGCGACGTCTAAGCATTCCTCACTTCCATTTTAAACATTAACGGAACCCTCAAAGGTTCCGTTTTTCGTTTACCACTGCGGTGAGTGCATCCCCGAGAATGTTATCAGGATGCCGGGGTGCGATCACCGAGTATCTTGCAACAACGGGTTCCCCGCAGGAGCCATGAATTTACAGGGACAAACTGGGATTATGAATACTACGACACCTTATTGGATCGAGACCGCGCAACTTCCACATTTCGAAACACTAACCCAGGATTTACATGTGGATGTGGCGATAATAGGAGGAGGCATCACTGGAATCACGGCGGCCTATCTTTTAAAACAAGCAGGGAAAACTGTAGCTCTCCTCGAGAAAGGCAGCTGTGCCGATATTTACACGGGACACACCACGGCCCACTTGACGTGCGTCTCTGACATTTTTCTGACCGACCTGGTGAAAAATTTCGGTCAGGATCATGCCCAGGCTGTTTGGGATGCTGGCTTCGCCGCCATCGATCAAATTGAAAATCTCGTGACGAGCGAGCGCATTGATTGTGAGTTTTCCCGCGTCCCCGGGTACCTCCATGCTCAACTGCAGGGCGGCACCGCTGACGAACGCCCGGATTTCAAAGCACAGGCAGCCCAGGCGGAAAAACTTGGTTTTGAAGCCAGTTATACTGACAGAATTCCCTTTTTTGGACTGCCAGGAACCATGTTCCCCAACCAGGCAAAATTTCATCCAAGAAAATATGTCAAAGCGCTGCTGGAAAAAATCCCGGGACGCGGTTCTTACATTTTCGAGCACACCATGGCCGAGGAAGTTGTGGAAAAGCCTCTTGGGATCAAAGTCGGCGAATACACGGTGAACTGCGACTATGTCATCGTCGCTACTCACGTCCCGCTCATGGGCAAGACCAATCTGGTCAGCGCTACACTTCTACAAACAAAAATTTTTCCTTACACTTCCTATGCTCTTGGCGCACACGTCCCGAAGGGCACTATTCCTGAAGCGCTTTATTGGGACACTTCCGATCCTTACCATTACCTGCGCGTCGACCCAAAGCCCGATTACGATTACATCATTTTTGGCGGCTCAGATCACAAAACAGGGCAGGCAGAAGACACCGAGGCACAATATAATAAATTGGAAAAATTGCTGAAAAAGGTGATTCCCATGGCCCAGCTTTCCCATCGATGGTCCGGCCAGGTCATAGAGACGATGGACGGGCTTCCTTACATTGGCGAAACTTCAAAAAAACAATTCGTCGGCACCGGTTTTTCAGGAAACGGCATGACGTTCGGCACTTTAACTGCGATGATGGCTTACGATAAAATCATGGGACGGAAAAACCCCTGGAAAGAATTGTTTCATCCAGATCGTAAAAAAATAAAAGGCGGCGCATGGGATTACCTCAGGGAGAACAAGGATTACCCCTACTACCTGGTCAAGACGCGCTTGCAATCGGCCGAAGGAACGAAAGTCGAGACCCTCAAACCAGGCGAAGGCCGCATCCTGGAGTTGGACGGCAAAAAAGTTGCAGTGTCCCGGGCCGTGGGGGGTGACCTTCACTATTGTTCCGCAGTTTGCACCCATATGGGGTGCCTGGTCGAATGGAACAACGCCGAAAAATCCTGGGACTGCCCCTGTCACGGTTCGCGCTTCGCGGCCTCCGGTGAACTGATTGCCGGGCCCGCAGAGACTGCGCTCGAATCCGTCCAACCAAAATCCAAGTAATTCAGAGTGCGTTTCGAATTCTGTTCGCCAGCTGATTCTCCTTATCGCCAGCGCCTTTGAGGTTGAAGACACTCGCAGCCATGTAGCGATTCGCCCACGGTTTCTCCATGAAAACGTAATCCTCCATCATCGCTGAGCTAAACTTATAGTCATGCGCATCATTGCCTTTGGAGAAAATTAGACGCCGTGCCGCATGAAGGAATGGCTGTGGAGCCTGGTGCTGAAGGAAACCCAATAATTTGCGAGCCGCTTCCGACTTGTCCTTGTTGATCAACTCCAAAATTTCCCCAGGAGTTTCCGCGCCCTCTTCGGGAGTTAGATGCTCAATTTCTATTTTGCTAGTCATTCGGTTGCCTCGAAACAGTGGCAAAAATGCAGCGTTTTGAAGCATCAAAATTTTCCTCACTTCTTCATCTCGACAATGTTGCCACGAATAGTGCGTTGCATTGGTAAATGTAGTCGCATGAATGGAGATGATTCCCGGCGCATTCATCAGAAGTTCAGCAGCGAAGGCCATGTATCCATCAAATAAAGATTGTGGAGCCACCCCTTTGTTCAGGAGTTCCACCAGTTTTTTTGAGGTATCGATTGCTGAACCGGTGCGCGCTGTTCGAATAAACTCCTCTGTGGCCGCTGAATCCGGTTTTCCGTCCAGCCAACCGGGCTGGATCTCCTTCACTAACTCCAAATTTCGGCGGAATGGCCGATCCGCCGGCAAATCCGCCTCGGAGGGATTTACTTTATCGCCCACCCGATCGAGCATCGCATAGACCACAGACCTCAGAACAGGTTCAGCATGTTGCCAGCCTATGATTTCAAGCGCTCGAAAGCTGTTGGCCACATAGATTTCTTTGTGACCAATTTCCCGATAGTCTCTGGACCCGTACTTGGCCAGCACTTCGTAAATCTCATGAGCAGGGAGTTTTCTCACCATTCCGACAATGGCCGCATCCGCCGCGCGTTCGTCCCACTTTTCCAGGGCGTCCACCAGGGCTTTGCGAGCTTTGTGCGAAGGAGGAATCGCCGACTCATCGATTGGCTGCATGGTCCAATCCCCTTCCTTTTCATCTGCCGCCTGGGAACTTGTGAATTGATCGATGGCCCAAAAGATTGGCAGCCAGCGATCGGTCTCAGGTGAAGCCAGGCTGGCGAGGTGGGCCGCATGGATCACAAGAACAGCGTGGAATTTGAAACCGACTGGCCTGGGCTGTATGTTCCGAACTCCCGCAAGCAACAGGGCAGTCAGCAACTCCCGGTAGCTCAACCCTTTTTTGACCTTCAGGCCGATTTCCTCAATCACTCTGTCCCGGGGGGTGACTTCCAGAAATCGAACCAGAGGTTCGATATCCGCACTAAAACTCACGCCTGAAGCGCCCATTTTCATTTCTGCCGCAGAGACTCGCGGCAAAAAACGCAGAAAGGAAAACTCAAGACCTGCCAAAAGTGCGCCCGAGGTGGCCGCAGAGTGAAGAAAGGAACGGCGGTTCATGACTCACTCTTTCTCTTTAGGCGCCGCTTCGCAAGCGTTAACCGGAGCGATTCCTCCCCAGGGCACTCCGCAAAATAAAGTACCCATCCACTAATGGGTAGTTTGCACGACCCGCACTAACCAATAGTACCCGTTAATTCCCACTCGTAGCGAATGCTCAGTAAGTTCCTTCATACCCAAAATTCTGAACGTGGCTAATCTTTGGACTATAGGAACAGAGCTACTCCGGACGGAGATCTGGATCCAAACCATAAAAGAAAAAAATATGAACAAACCAGTCTCTATCGCTTTGTTAGTCGTGGGAATCGCCCTTTTGGCCTTTGGCCTCCAGGCGTCCCATTCCTTCAGCAATGAAGTGTCTCGAACTTTTACCGGCTCACCAACTGATAAAACCATGTGGTTCCTCATTGGTGGCGCAGTTGCGGCCCTGGTCGGCTTTGCCGGCTTGTTTCGCGGCTCCAAATCCATTTGATCCAAATCCTCACCTAAACCACTAAACAAATAAATTATGTTATACTACACCATTGTCTTTCTTGTCATTGCACTCATCGCCGCAGCTCTTGGATTCGGCGGCGTCGCAGGTGAAGCAGCGTGGATCGCCAAAATCCTGTTCGTTGTATTCCTGATTCTCTTTATCTTCTCTGCCATTCGCGGAAAAGGTCCAAGAGTATAGTTAATCTTAAAATTTTTCGTCGGCAGAGTAAGGTCGCATCCCTTCTCTGCTGATTGCTTTTAGCGGCTTCTATAAAGGTGCACAGCGTACGGCTTGAATTCGTCTTCTATGATTCCAGATTTTGCCTGAACACTTCGATTCTCTCCAAGCACATCGAAGGTGGTATCTCCGGAATCTCCGGTTTCCATCATCGCTTTTTGTGATTGGCCGTCCATTTGGGTTGCGAATACATATTTAGCCTTGTCATGCTGTCTTGTGATGTAGGCCACCGTACCACTCTGTTTCTCGCCTGATTTCTTCACTTCTGGAATTCCCGGTTCATTAATCACCGCAGCAAGTTCCGCCACTTCTCGATTGATCTCTGTCACACCCGCAAGGAGCTCTGGATTTGAAAGGAGCGAAGCCTCCACAAATTTCGGAGAAAACTGGTGCACGAAATAAATAATACCCCTCGACCCATGAATAATGGACATCCAGATCTCGGAGCGAATCTGTGAAGGAGTGGCGATTCGGTCAGCTTCTCCAATATGCGAAGCTTCTATACAGTTCCAAACAATCCGTTCTCCATTCCCCAGCTTTCGCAATCTCTCAACGCCACGCGGCACAAACTCCAACTTGCCTGCCACTTCCTTGTTTTCGTTCACTACCGGATAAATATCAAACGAAACGATGTCCGAGCCTTTGATGTATTCCGCGTAATCTTCCGGGTGATTCCTCCTCACCCCTCGTCCGATATAATTGTCATAAGCTACCCCCTGCCCCAGGTTGAGCATCACCGGACGTGATGGGTCGTTGCTTTTGATTCGCTCGTATTGGCTGATGATCCGTTCCGTCGGGATTGGCGGGCCGTAGCCCTTCTTCGGTCCGGGCAATTCCTGGGCATTATCAGGTTCATCGCCATGCATCCACCCAACGATGATTGGATTCTCTTTGAACTGGAGGGCTCGTGTCGATTGGCTGCAAATGACTGGCATCTTTGCCGCTGCCAGGGCTTTCAGTTGTTCTTCGGAAGGACCGTTCCAAAGTCCTACATAAAGATTGATTCCGGCTTTTCGATATGCCGCCGCGTTTCGCGGATCCTGCAGCCAAACAGCTATCGGAAAATAATTCGGGTCTCGCGACAACCCACGATCCCACACCTTTGCTGGAGGAGTCGAAAGAGCTTGCCCATGAGCAATTGAAATTGGAATCAGCACTGCAACCAGCAATACCGAAAGGAAGCTTTTGAAAGTGGACACTGGATTTCGACGGAGGCAATCCACTTTCCCTTCATTTGGAACACCATTAGAAAATCAGATACTCTCAATAATCTTCGCTTGGATCGTGTGCATCCCTCCATGTAAGCTCGACCAGCACCATGAGTCAGACCCAAAAATCGGCTGCACCACATCTTTATCTACAAGTACTCGCCGCAATTATCCTCGGCGCGGGAGTCGGGTATTTATGGCCCAAAATCGGAACTGACCTCAAGGTGCTGGGCGACATCTTCATCAAGTTAATCAAGATGCTCGTTGGTCCCGTTATCTTCACCACGGTCGTTCTTGGTATCGGCGGGGCCAAGGATCTCAAGAAGGTCAAACGAGTGGGATGGAAAGCCCTTGTTTATTTTGAAGTGGTCACCACCTTTGCTTTATTCATTGGGCTGGTCGTCGTACATCTCTTAAAACCAGGGGCCGGTCTCAATATTGATCCAGCTACACTTAAAGGTTCGGAAGTGGCCACTTATGCCATTGCGGCAAAAGCCTTTTCGTGGAATGATTTCCTGCTCCACATCGTCCCCAACACCATGGTTTCTGCTTTCGTCGAAGGAGAAATATTGCAGATCCTCTTGATCTCGATACTCACTGGCGTTGCTCTCGGAAGCATTGGCCCCGCCGGGGACAAACTGCTTCATGGAATAGATATTATTTCCCAGCTCATTATCAAAATCCTGAACATGGTCATGAAGCTCGCGCCCATCGGTGCTTTTGGTGCCATGGCTTTTACGGTCGGTAAGTATGGACTCGACACGCTTGTTTCCATGGGAAAACTACTCGGTTGCGTTTATCTGACTTGCTTCGGTTTTGTTTTCATTGTCCTCGCCACCATCTGCAGAATCCATGGTTTTTCCATCCTCAGACTTCTGCGATGCATCAAGGAGGAACTGTTGATTGTGCTCGGCACCTCTTCTTCTGAATCAGGATTTCCCGGCCTGCTCAAGAAGTTGGAAAAAATCGGATGTCCAAAAGATATCGTGGGTCTCGTGCTCCCAGCTGGCTATTCGTTTAATCTCGATGGCACCTCCATTTATCTGACCATGGCCGCGCTCTACATTGCCCAAGCCACTAATTCTCACTTGTCCATGGCACAGGAAGTTGGACTTCTCGGGGTTCTCTTGATCACTTCCAAGGGTGCTGCCGCCGTCACTGGCGGGGGGTTCGTTACCCTGGCCGCGACCCTTGCCGCTACTCATGAAGTGCCTGTCG
>JAQGOY010000019.1 GCA_028293375.1 Verrucomicrobiales bacterium
CGAATGTGGCTACAGTCCGCAATACCTGGATTGGCCGGGTGATTAGCGATCCTCCAGTTGAGCATCCAAATATCAGGTTTGTTTTGGATTTTGATGCCGATGCATTTCCGCCCTTGAAAGGTGGGATGCAGCTTTCCGGACAGGTCGAAAATTCAGATGGAGCAAAATTCGTCGCAGACACCATCGCCCGAGTTCCGGAAAAGAATTTAATTCGGTATGTCATCGAAATCACCGAGCCGACTAAAGCCACTGATTTGCGTGCCAGGCTAAAGATAGGTAATTCCGAGGTATCGGAAACCTGGACCTACACCTGGCAGCCATGAAGTCGTTTGTGCCAAGAACAGGGTCCGTCACCGAGTGGAACAAAGCTTACTTCCGCCTGGAAGATTTTTTGCGCGCTCACCAGGTGAACGACAAGGTCCATCAATCCCAGTTGATCCTCCGGATGATGAGGATTGCGGCCGAGAGGCATTCCAAAGATCCTTCTCAGAGCCCCACCACCCTCGTCATGCAGGAGGCATTTACCGAGATGGATGTCTGGTTCAAGCAGCTCTTGCCCACAAATAACATTCCTCCCGAGCGGTTGGCCGCATTGGGCCGCGTGGGAATGCATATGATGAATGCCACACACAAATGGCCGAACGTTTTTCTCAGCGGCGAAGATTTACCATCCGAGTTCACCCATCAAATTTACCAAACCACGGTCAAGGCCGGGCCGGATTTGAGGATCAGCAGCATGATCCCTCGCCCGCTGGACACCAATCCCGAGGGGGAAGTCCTCGATGAGAAGTGGGAACGCTTGGGCAAAGTTCCGTTAACCCTGGTTGTCGGGGCAAGTTTGCTTTTTTCTTTGGGCGTGGTTCTCTATGTTTTCCATTAACGAAATACCCCAGGAAGTAGTAACCAGGCGGCGACTGATTTTCTTTTTCCTGTTTCTCAGCTTCTACGGCTCGGGCGTATGGCTCATGGCCGGGACTCTTTCAGCCAATGGGCTGGTCGGAATCGAACTCCTGCTTCTCTTCCTCTTCTGCGTTCTCTATTTCCAGGTGGCCTTTGGTTTCGTCCTTTCGCTGACCGGATTTTGCATGTTGCGCCGCAGTGAAGGTGACCCGTTGCGAATCAGCAACAGCCTCCCATTGAATTCCAGGCTCACCGCCAACACCAGCACTGCCGTCGTCATGCCGGTCTTTAACGAAGAACCTTCCCGCGTTTTTCGCGGGATTCAATTGATGTACGAGTCTCTTCAAAAAACGGGTCAGGCCGATGGTTTTGACTTTTTTATTCTTTCGGATTCCAACGATCCCAATCATTGGATCGAGGAAGAAAAAATGTGGATCGAACTCTGCAAAAGAGTAAATGGTTTTGGCCGTATTTTTTATCGCAAACGCCGCGTTCAACTCAACAACAAGAGCGGGAATATCGCCGATTTCTGTCGGCGATGGGGTGCCAGCTATCGGTACATGGTCGTTCTGGACGCTGACAGTATCATGACCGGTTCCTGCCTGGTCCATCTCGTGGCCTTGATGGAGCGAAATCGCTCCGTGGGAATAATCCAAACATCCTGCACTTTGGCCCTTGGCGCTTCGCTATTCCGAAGAATCCAACAATTCGCAGCGCGCATTTACGGGCCCATCTTTTCCGCTGGGGCCAATTTTTGGCACCTGGGAGGCGGAAGCTTTTGGGGGCACAACGCCATTATCCGTATCAAACCTTTCATGGAACACTGCGCTCTTCCCGAACTCCCGAAAGCCGGAGCATTGGGTGGACGAATCCTGAGCCACGATACCGTCGAGGCCGCGCTAATGCGCAAGGCCGGTTTTGGAGTCTGGTATGCCTATGATCTGGAGGGCAGTTATGAAGAATCGCCCCCGGATCTCCTTTCCAGCCTGAAGCGGGATCGCCGTTGGTGCCTTGGAAACATGCAGCACATCCTGGTTCTCTTCGCCGAAGGTTTTAAAAAAGCGAGTCGTGTCCACATTGGAATGGGCATTCTTTCTTATCTCTGCTCACCCTTATGGCTCTTGTTTCTTATTCTTAGCCTGGTTCAGGCATTTCGGGATACCGGGCATCGATCCTTCAGCCAGCACGGATGGCAGAATCCAGCCTACAAATCCGCCCTTCTCTTTGCCCTCGTCATGTTGATGTTGTTGGTTCCAAAGTTTATGGGAATGTATCAAAGTTTGGCTGGATCTTCCCAGTCGGCGAGGTTTGGCGGGCGCTCGAAAGCCCTGGCCAGCGTTCTTTTGGAAACTCTTTTTTCCATGCTTCTCGCCCCGATCCTGATGCTGTTTTACACCAAGTTTGTTTACGCTGCCTTTACCGGCCTCAAAATCAAGTGGGGAAAGCAAAACCGTGGCGCCGATCGTCCACCCATTGGAACCGTCATTCGCACCCATGCTCTCCAGACGGTGATCGGCCTCGGATTGTTATTCTTCGTCTCCCACAAACTGCCCGGAATGGTTTTATGGTTTCTTCCCATCGTGGCTGGACTCATTTTATCCATCCCCTTCAGCCATTGGACCAGCTCCGAATACCTGGGAGAACTCGCGCGGAAAAAAGGATTGTTTTTGATTCCCGAGGAAGTTCGCCCGCCGGAAGAACTTCGTGGGCTTGATGAGCCTTTGATTCCGAGTCAAAATCCTTTTTTCAAAAGGCCCGAATATGCTTCGGATTATGGATTGCTCCAGGCCGTGCTCGATCCTTATATCCATGCCATTCATATCTCCCTGCTCAGACAGAGGGATGTTTCCAAAGAAAAACAACAGGAATATTCAGTGGAATTGCGCAGGAAACTTTTACAACAGGGGCCCGGCGCATTAACGAAAGAGGAAAGGTCCACCTTGCTCTGGGACGCCAGCGCCCTCATCTGGTTGCATAAGGAACTTTGGATTTCACCCGCTTCACGTCTGCATGAATGGTGGCAGCAGGCCCTCCGTCATTATAACAATACCATCGCCATGTCGGATCGGGAAAAGAACATTTCTGCGGCTTGATTAACTTCAATGCGCGATCAGAAATCCTCGAAACATTTGCCAAAGCCCGATCCTCGCAAAGTATTGCCCCAGCCCAATAAGGATGATGAGAAGTATTGGGACAAGATCCCATTTTCCAAGAGTTAACGGTATTCTTCGAAAGGGGGCCAGGAGTGCTTTCGAAGCTGCCGAGAGAATTTGCACGATCTGGCTCGTGCCAAAAAAGATGGTGCTGTTCATAAATGCGAAACCCAGCAACCCGTAGAGTAAATATTGCAGCGGCAGAAAGGCATTCAATCCCAACACACACGCTTCTTTTAATATCGACCCCCAGGAACTTTCTGGAAGCAACCCAAAGCCGACCCATATCCAGCGCGAAAATGTCCAAAACAAAAAACCGCAGGCAAAGGGAAACACACACAATGCTGTCTTCGGAAAGTATCTCATTACGCCCGATTTTTTTCGAAGAAATGTGATGATCCTACTGGAGGTTTCCAGCCCCGGGGTTAACGAAATCAAAAGCAGCAGGTAAGTGTAAAAAAGATATAAGGTGACTCCAAATGTCAGGCACGAAAGTGTCAACATTCGGCCAAACGAGTTGCTTCGAAGGGGTATGGCAATCGAGGGAAAATTGATCGTTGGCATCCAGTCGACCGCCGTTCCTATTTTCCAGTAGATAACAGCGCGTCCGACGATCACCGCCAGCATCGCTGCGCCAGCCCATAAGCAGGGAGTGAGGTGGTCTGCCGGTTTGATTGATGCCAACGGACTAATCGTCCGGGGCCGTTCCACAGGAGAGGTCTTAAACGAAGTTGCCCTCAGCCAAAGCAGGAGGGCAACCCAATCCAGAATAAAATCAAACAACCACACTGCTTACTTCATCATCTTCAGCAACGTGTCTGCCATGACGGAAGGGGTTTCAGCAATGCCAATTCCTGCATCTTTGAAAGCGGTTATTTTCGCGGCCGCAGTCCCTTTGCCTCCGCTCACGATTGCCCCCGCATGTCCCATTCGTCTCCCGGGAGGTGCCGTGGCGCCAGCGATGAATCCCGCCACCGGCTTCTTGCAGTGAAGCTTGATCCACTCGGCGGCTTCTTCTTCTGCTGATCCCCCGATTTCACCGATCATAATGATCCCGTGCGTTTCAGGGTCTTCGTTAAACATCTTGATGATGTCGAGATGTGAAGTGCCATTGACGGGATCCCCTCCAATTCCAACGCATGTGGATTGACCCACTCCGCGACAGGTGAGTTGCCAGACGGCTTCGTAGGTCAACGTCCCGCTCCGCGATACCACCCCGATATTTCCTTTTTTATGAATATAGCCTGGAGCGATTCCTATGCGGCAGCCGCCATGGGAATCTTTTCCTTCGCCGGGAGTTACCAGGCCGGGGCAATTCGGTCCAATGAGGCGCGTGCGTTTGCCCTGCATGGCCCTTTTGACTTTTACCATGTCATTCACAGGGATGCCTTCGGTGATGCAAACCACGAGGTCCAAATCGGCATCCACCGCCTCAAGGATGGCATCAGCCGCGAAGGGCGGGGGAACGAAGATAACCGACACCGTGGCGCCGGTTTGTTTGGCGGCGTCCGTCACCGTGTCAAACACAGGAACGGTATTTTCGAATTTCTGTCCACCTTTTCCAGGGGTGACACCAGCCACGATTTGCGACCCGTAGGCGAGACTCAACTGGGTGTGACGGGCGCCGAAACTGCCGGTGATGCCTTGAACAAGAACACGAGTATTGGGAGTAACGAGAATAGACATAGTCTTTGAATTCGAGGCTTAATTTCCTTTGACTGCTTTCACTACTTTTTCAGCAGCTTCCGCCAGGGAATCTGCGCTAATCACAGCCAGCCCGGATTCTTTGATTATTTTTTTGCCAAGCGCCACGTTTGTTCCTTCAAGCCTGACCACCAACGGAAGGGTTAAATTAGTTTCCTGCACCGCTGCCAATATTCCGTTGGCAATGATATCGCACTGCATGATCCCGCCAAATATGTTGACCAGGATTCCTTTCACGTTCGGATCGCTCAAAATGATCTTGAACGCCGCCGTCACCTGTTCCTTGCTCGCGCCACCTCCAACATCCAAAAAATTCGCCGGGCTGCCGCCAACATGCTGGATGATATCCATTGTCGCCATCGCCAAACCCGCCCCGTTGACCAGGCAGGCGATGTTCCCTTCCAACTTGATATAGTTCAGATTGAATTTACTGGCTTCGATCTCCAGCGGAGCCTCTTCCGCGAGGTCAC